>JANMTH010000113.1:0-8992 GCA_031390305.1 Thermoflexaceae bacterium | reverse complement strand
CTTCGGCCTCAAGTGGCTCCGCGCCGACCTCCCGCTGCGGGAGAACTACGTGGTCACGATCGAGCCGGGGATCTACTTCATCCCCGCCCTCCTCAACGACCCCGCCCGCCGCGGGAGGTCGGCGCGGAGCCACTTGAGGCCGAAGCGGTCGCTTTTTGTGCGGCCCGCGAGGCAGCCGCCGGCATCGTGGGTAGCGAGGCCGAGCATGTGGCCAAGGCCGTGAGGAAAGAAGAGGGCGTGAGCGTCCCGCTCCACGAGACTCTCCGGGTCACCGCGGAGGAAACCGAGATCGGCGAGGCCGCTGGCGATCCGCAGGGCCGCGGCCATGTGGAGGTCGCGGTACTCCTGGCCGGGCTTCACCCCCGCGATGGCCTCCTGTTGGGTGGCGAGGACGAGCTGGTAGATGTCGCGTTGAGGCCCATTGAACCGGCGGCCGGTGGGAAAGGTGCGAGTGACGTCGGCGGCGTAGCCGCCGTACTCGGCGGCGGCATCCATGAGGACGATCTCGCCTTCAGCGAACTTCCGGCCGGTGGGCGTGAAGTGGAGGACAGCGCTGTTCGGACCGCCGCCAACGATCGAGCCGTAGGCGGTGCGGGGCGAGCCCGCGCGGAAGAACTCGGCTTCGACTTCGACCTGGAGCTGGCGCTCAGTCATCCCGGGGCGAGCGAGGCGCAAGGCGGCGAGGTGGCCGGCGGCAGTCGCCTCGGCGGCGGAGCGCATGAGCGCCAACTCGGCAGAGTCCTTGGTGCGGCGGGCTTCGGCGACCCGGTCAGCGAGCGCGGCGCTGGCTTCGGCGTCGATCTCGACCTCAAGGGCGCGCCAGTTGGGGAGACCGTACTCGGCGGGCCGGTGGAGGATGTCGTCGTTGCCGAGGAGGGCGAGCGCTTCGCCGCGATGGGCTTCGAACCAGGCGCCGAGGCGGCCGGTGGGGCGCACATCATCGAGTCCGGAGGAGAACTTCGCGGCCTCGGGGCCATCACCTTCGCCTTCCCAGACCTGCTGGTCCAGAGAGGCGAGCGGGACGAAGAGCTGCCAGCCCTCACGCGGGTCGAAGGTGAGGACGGAGCCCGGAATGATGGCGCCAGAGAGGTAGGCGTGCTCGGCGTGGGCGTGGAATCCGTGAAACTGGTCCGTACCGGCGATGGGGACGGGCAGCCCGGCGGGGATGACGACGGGCCCCTGGTGAGCGGCGAAACCGCGGGCGATGCGCTGGCGGCGGTCATCGAGGTGCGAAGTGGAGGCGGACACGCGCACAGCATACGGGAAGGCGCCGTGGCCGCGGCATGTAGGTTGCGTATGGAAGGCGGGAGCTGAGTGGCCCGCCGCCTTAGCCGTACTGCGCGGCCGCCCTACGGAGCGACTCGGCGACTTCGGCGCGAAGCTCGGGGGGAGCGACAACGACGGCCGCGTGCCCCCACGACCGCACCCAGGGCACGAACTCCATGAGGCTGGGGAGCTGAGCTTCGAAGCGGACGCGGCCACCGTCGAGTGGCGTCAGGCGCTGAGAGGGGTGCCAGTGCGTCTCCGCGAGACGGTCGGCCACTTCGGCGGAGAAATCGACCGTGACGTCGTACTGATCGTCGCCGTAGACGACGCCCCAGCTCCGGCCCATGCGGGCGAGAAGGTCATCAAGGTCGGGCGGAGGGAAGGTCTCGTCTGTCCTGGTGGCGGAGAGGATGCGCTCCAGGCGGAAGGTGCGGTTCTCGCCGTGTTCGTGACTGAAACCGATGACGTAGGTGGCCGCTCCACTGGCCACGGCCTCGAGAAGGTAGGGATCGAGCGTGAGGGTGCGGGTGGCGCCGGAGCTTTGGGAGCGATATTCCATGCGCACGGTGTGGGAATCGGCCCAGCATTCGGTGAGGACGCGAAGAACCTGGACCTGGCGGTCGTCGGCGGGCCGCTGGCGCAGCTCGGCGGCGGCTGCATGGACGTGGCGGCCGAGGGCCGGCGGGAGGGCGTCGGCGAGCTTATCGAGCGCGGAGATGCCATCGGGGTCGCGCTCATCGGCGTGGCGGAGGAAGAGGCGGGTGGCGAGATAGATCGCCCGCGCTTCGTGGAGCGTTAGGCGGACGGCGCCGACGGGCGAGGAGCCGGGAAGGAGCCGCCACCGCCGTCCAGGGGCATCGATGAGGGGGACGCCCAGTTCGCTTTCGAGGACGTTGAGGTCGCGCTGGATGGTGCGCGGGCTGTAGTTGAGCTGCTCGGCGAGCTGGCGGACGGTGAGGCCCTGGGGGTTCTTTCGCAACCGGTGCTCGACCTCGACCAGGCGGGTGGCCCGGCGAACCTGCTCGGTCATCGTTCTCTCCTTCTGTCGTTCCGGCGACCATTGGCTTCGGGATGGCTTACGGAGAGGAGGATAGTGGCACAACGCGACAGATAATGTCGCGAAATCCGTCAAGCGGGAGAGTCTGCGACCCTAGGAGGATCCTCACGTACGATCTGGGCATGGCAGATCCACGTCCAATCGGTCCCCTTGTGTCTATCCTCGCGGAGGCAGTCGGCATGCCCGGCCAGCGGCGCTTCCGCCTGCGGGCGATGGCTGACGACGGCGTTACGGTCTCGCTCTGGCTCGAGAAAGAGCAGCTCATCGCGCTCGGCGACGCGATCGAGACGGTCCTCAAGGACGACGGCTACGAACACCTGCCGACACCGTTGGACGACCGCGAAGAGGAGCCCGTCTATCCCTTGAAATCGGATGTGGACTTCCGGATCGGCCAGCTTTCGATGGGGATCAGCCGTGATCCAAGCCAGATCGTCCTGATTGGCGTGGAGGCGACGCCGGAGAACGAAGACGGCGCGAGCGTGACGCTTGCGGTGAACTTCCAGAAGGGCTTCGAGCTTCGCCAGCAGATCATCCTCGTGGTCGCTTCGGGCCGGCCGCCATGCCCGCTCTGCACCGCGCCGCTCGATGCGGACCACGTCTGCCCGCGCCAGAACGGCCACCACAAGCAGGCCTGAGACGCAATGGTTCAGCGGCCGGCCGGCGTCGGCGTGGGCGGAAGCTCCCGGCGTTCGTATGGCGGCATCGGTTCGAGTCCGGACGAGGCGGCGGCGATCCGGATGGGAGTTGATGGCGCGACCACTTCGATAAAGATCGGCCCGCGAGGGAAGACGATCTCGGCACCCGTCAGGTCGTACAGACGTGTACGGTCCTCGCGATTCGCCTTCTTCCACTTCGCCTGCCTCACGGCGCCACCGGCGAAGACCATCGCCTCACCCTCGCCGTATTGATCGAGCAGAACGTGGCCACCGAAATCGACCACCTCGTTCGGGACGCGCATGACGATGACGGTGGTGAAGGCGAGTTGCTTGCGCGTGACCGCGTCAAGGTCGGGGCCCCCGAGGCGGAAGCGGAGGTAGCTTTTGGCGGCGCTGTCCCAGCGCCACTGGACCAGGCGGGTGGCGTGGCGCGCTTCGCTCCAATCGACCTCGATGCCCTGGGCGGCGACACCGCCGGCCGGCGGGGCATCGCTGAAACGCCAGACCGGGAGCGCCCGCGAGGCGGGGTATTCGAGCGCCCGGGCGGCCGAACGGAGGCGCTCGGTCGCGGTCGAAAGGTCGTGGGGGGCGGCACGGTCCCCGTCCCGGTAGTAGGCGGCGGAGGAGACGTTAGCGAAGGCTTCGAGGTCCTTGATCTCCCATTCGTAGATCTGCCCGGCGGCGTTGGCTTCGTTGTCGGTTTCGGCTGAGCCGCCGTGGGCGTAGAGGGCGTCGAGTTCGCTGGCCCAGATGACGAACGGCGTGCGGGCGGAGCGGACGGGGGCCACGACGGGGGCTTCGAATCGCCAGAAAACGGCCATAAGCCGGGTCATCCCACCTTCGACGAAGGCTTCGTACACCAGGTCGGCGCGGTCGAGCCCGGCGTGTGGGAAGGCCTCGGGGCTGTTGTCGAGCATCACGGCGAGGGGCGAGAGGCCTCGGCGCTGCTGCCATTCGGCCTCCGTGAGCATGGTGCCATCGAGCGGACTGGGGATGAGCACGGGGGTTGGCGTGGCGGTTGCCGTTGCCGTTGCGATGGCTGAGGCGGCTGCGGTGGCCGTGAGCGGCGGTGATGGCGGGGCGGCGCTCCCGCCGCCGCAGGCAGCGAAGAGGAGGGGTAGGAGAACGAAGGGCACGGTCAGGAGGAGCCTTCGTGTCATTGTCTCGATGCTATGGCGCTGGGGCGACCCGGCCAAGTGCGGTGAGGCGCAGGCGAGGGGCGGCTTTGTGCGGCACGCCCGCATCGTGTTGAATGGGATGATGGATCGCATTGGCGTACTGACCAGCGGCGGCGATGGGCCGGGCATGAACGCGGCACTCCGGGCCGTAGTCCGTTCCGCCTCATCGCGGGGGATCGAAGTCCTTGGCTATCGCAACGGCTACCAGGGCCTTGTCGATGGCGACCGGCTAGAACTGGACGACCGCGCCGTGGGCGGCCGCATCCAGCGTGGCGGGACGTTCATCGGGACTTCGCGCTGCCCGGCTTTCCTGGAGCGGGAAGGACGCGCACGGGCGGCGCGACAACTCGAGGACGACGGCGTCGAGGGCCTGATCGTGATCGGCGGAGATGGCAGCTTTCGCGGCGCGTTGGCGTTGATGGAGGAACACGGCACGCTGGTTTGCGGCGTGCCGGGGACGATCGACAACGACGTCTGGGGGACCGATGAGACGATCGGCTTCGACACAGCCCTGAACACCGCCGTCGAGGCGATCGACAAGATCCGGGACACGAGCGAGGCGACGGGTACGACCTTTTTCGTCGAGGTGATGGGGCGCGGATCGGGAGCGCTGGCGATGTACACGGCGCTCGCGGCGGGCGCGGCCGGGGTACTCGTGCCCGAAGAACACGAAGAGATCAGCGCCCTCGTCGCCCGGCTGAAGCGGTCGTTCGCCGAGGGCAAGCGCAGCCACATCATCGTCGTCGCCGAGGGAGACGAGGCTGGCGGCGCCTTCGGCGTGGCCGAACAGGTGGGGAAGGCGGTTGGCTGCCCCTACCGCGTGACGATACTCGGGCACATCCAGCGCGGCGGCAATCCGACGGCGCGGGATCGGATCATCGCGGCGCTGATGGGCGATGGCGCGGTGCGGGCGCTCGCCGAAGGCCGCACGGGCCAGATGCTCGGGATGCGGAGCGGGCGCCTGGTGGAGGCGCCACTGGTGGAGGTAGTCGCGAACGCCCACGCCGGGCCGAGGCTCGATGTGCTGCACCTCGCGCAGATGCTGGCGGGGTAGCGGCAACGCTAGAATCAGAGGCAGCTGGAGGAAGCAATGGGCATGCTCACCACTGGGAGCGACGCTCCCGGATTCACCCTGAAGGACCAATCGGGGGCCGACGTAAGCCTCGCCGGGCTCGCGGGAAAGTGGGTCGTCCTCTACTTCTACCCGCGCGATGACACGCCGGGGTGCACGCGTGAAGCCTGCAACTTCCGCGATTCGCACGCCGAACTCGTCGCGGCCGGCGCCGTTGTCCTGGGAATGAGCCCGGACAAGGAAGCGGCGCACCGGAAGTTCGCGGAGAAATACGGCCTGCCGTTTCAGCTCCTGGTGGACACGGAGAACCACGATGTGGCGGGCGCCTACGGCGCCTGGGGGCTGAAGAAGAACTACGGCAAGGAGTACGAGGGGATGATCCGATCGACCGTGCTCATTTCTCCAGAAGGCAAGGTGGCGAAGGTCTGGGCGAGGGTGAAGCCGGACGCCCACGGCGAGGAAGTGCTCGCCTGGCTGCTGGCCAACGGGGCGGCATAGCGAAACGGGGCGGCATAGCGAGAAGAACGGACAGAACATCGGACGGCGCCACGAAGATCCCCACTCGCGAGCGATACGGTAGGATGGCGCGATCGTCTTGAAGCGGGAGGAGCGCGCTATGTGGGAGGAACAGATCACGTGCGGGCGGGCGGGCTGGGAGATCTCTCCCGCCGAGGGGCACGCCCTGCCTGGAGATCGGGCGCGGTGGCCACGCGATCGCGTCGTCGATGTCCGCAAGATCCATCTCAACGTCACCCTCGATGTCCCGGCGAAGACGGTTCGGGGGACGGTCACGCACACCGTCCGGGCGATGGGCGACGGCCTCGCGGCAATCGCCTTCGATGCCGCCGAGATGACGGTGAGCGGCGTAACCATCGGTGGCGCCGCCGCCCGCTACTCCTACGATGGGGTGACTGTGAGGGTGACGCCCGAACCGCCGCCAGCGCGTGGCGAAGACCTTGAGGTCGCTATCGCCTACGAGGCGCGGCCGCGGATCGGCCTCTACTTCATTGGCCCGGACGAAGGCTATCCGGAGAAGCCGCACCAGGTCTGGTCGCAGGGACAGGACGAAGACTCCCGCTACTGGTTCCCCTGCATCGATTATGTCGGGCAGAAGCAGGCCTTCGAACTCGTGGCCACGGTGAGAAGCGACTGGTCGGTGCTTTCGAACGGGAAGCTCCTGGAGGACCGCGAGAACGGCGACGGCACGCGGACGTTCCACTGGAGCCAGGAGTTGCCGCTCGCGACCTACCTGATAACGCTCGTGGCGGGCCAGTTCGCGAGGATCGATGGCTCGACGAACGGCCTCACGATCGACTATCTGGTCGAGGAGCAAGACCTCGCGGATGGCCAGCGGACGTTCGGCAACACACCGGCGATGATCGCGCTCTTCGAACGGATCACGGGCGTACCCTATCCGTGGGAGAAGTACAGCCAGATCGTCGTCCGGGACTTCGTCTTCGGTGGCATGGAGAACACGAGCGCGACGACGATGACGCGGAACATCATCGTCGATGCGAAGGCGGCGGTGGACTTCACGAGCGACGACCTGGTGAGCCACGAACTCGCCCATATGTGGTGGGGCGACCTCCTGACGTGTAAGCACTGGTCCCACGGGTGGCTGAACGAAGGGTTCGCGACCTACTTCGAGATGCTCTGGGACGAAGAGCACCGGGGAATCGACGAATACCGCCAGGGTGTGGTGGCGAACATGACGATGTACCTGGAGGAGAGCTACCAGCGGCCGATCGTCTCGAACGTCTTTCATGAACCGATCGACCTCTTCGACCGGCATCTGTACGAGAAGGGATCGCTGGTGCTGCACGCCCTCCGTGGGGTGCTCGGCGACGACGCGTTCTTTCGCTCGATCCAGCGGTATTGCCGCGAGAACCAGCACCGCAGCGTGCTAACCCAGGACCTTGTGGACGCTATCGAGGCTGAATCGGGCCGCAACCTGGAGTGGTTCTTTGACCAGTGGGTGTTCCGGCCGGGGCACCCCGAACTGAAGGTGAGCTGGAGCTGGGACGACGCCCAACGGCTGGCCACGGTGACGGTGAAGCAGACGCAGAAGACGGAGAACGGCGCGGCTATCTTCCGGATCCCGGTCACGGTGGACTTCACGGTGGGGCGGGGAAAGCGGCAGGCGTTCCGGGTGGAGGTGACGGAGGCCGAGCACTCGTTCGTCTTCCCACTCGCCGCCCGGCCAGACATGTGCCGGTTCGACCCCTACAACCAGGTGCCGAAGGAGCTGACCTTCGAAAAGTCGGTCGGGGAGCTTCGCCTGCAGCTCCGCGACGACGATGACATCGCCGGGCGCCAGTTCGCGGCCGAACAGCTGGGGAAGAAGGGAGGGCACGAGGCGGTGGCGGCGCTGGCCGAGGCCCTGCACCGGGACCGCTTCTGGGCGGTGCAGGCGGCGGCGGCGAAGGCCCTCGGCGCGACCCGTTCGAACGAAGCGCGGGAGGCCCTCGTCCTGGCCGCGAAAATCCGGAACGCCAAGGCGCGGCGGGCGGTGATCGCCGCCCTCGGCCAGTTCCGGGGCGACGAGGCCGTGTTCCCGGCGGTGAGGGCGGCGGCGGCGAAGGACCGTTCCTGGTTCGTGGAAGGTGAAGCCCACCGCAGCGCCGGGAAGCTCCGCGCGGAGGGCTCCTTCGACCTGCTTGTCGCTGGGATGGAACGCGATTCCTTCCGCCAGGTTATCCGCCAGGGATGCATCGATGGCTTCGTGGAGCTGCGGGATGAGCGAGCCTTCGAGATCCTGATCGAGGCGGCACGCTACGGCGCTCCGCAACAGAGCCGGGCCGCCGCGGTGGGGGCTATCGGCCGGCTCGGCGTCTTCTTCGAAGGGCGGAAGAAGGCGCTGGCCGACGAGGTCACTCCGCTTCTGGACGACCCGGACTTTCGCGTCCGGATCTCGGCGGCGCGGGCACTCCGCGGCCTTGGCGAAGCTTCAGCGGCCGCCGCGCTGGACCAGATGGCCGTGCGCGAACTCGATGGCCGGGGCGTGCGGGCGGCGCGAGAAGCGTCGATGACGCTCCGGAAGGGCGCTTCGACCGACAGCGAAGTGAAGGCCTTGCGCGACGACTTCGAGAAGGCGCGCGACGAGAACGCGCGGCTGCGGGAACGCCTGGAGAAGCTGGAAGCGGTGAGGAAGTAGGCCGGTCGCCATCCGCTGGCGTTCCCAGTAGACTCCGCGAAACTGGACGTTCGGCCAGGACCGGACGCATGTGGAGGCGCGGCGATGGGCATCCTCGATGGCAAAGTGGCGGTAGTGACGGGCGGAGCGGCCGGTATCGGAAAAGGGTTCGCGCTGGCCTTCGCCGAAGAAGGGGCGGATGTCGCGATCTGCGACATCCAGCCCAAAGTTGAAGGCGTGGCCGCGGAGATCGCGGCGGCGACTGGCCGCCGGGTGCGCTCGTGGGTGGCCGACGTCTCCAACCCGGCCGACGTTCGCCGCTTCGTTGATGGCGCGGCCTACACGCTCGGCGGGATCGACATCCTGATCAACAACGCCGGCGTCTGGCGCCCGACGAACCCCCTGGAAGACACCTGGGAGAAGGCGATCGCGGACTGGGACCTGATCGTGAACACCAACCTGAAGGGGATCTTCCTCGTCGGGCGCAGGTGCATCCCGCACATCGTCGCGCGAGGCGGCGGGCACATCATCAACATCGCCACGGACCACATCATGCCGCCGCCTGGATCGGCGACTGGTGGCGGAACGCGGATGGACGTCTACGACAGCTCGAAGTGGGGGATCAACGGG
>JANMTH010000007.1:0-2361 GCA_031390305.1 Thermoflexaceae bacterium | reverse complement strand
GAGGCGGAATCGCCGATCTGGATCTCGTCGTAGGAAGCCATGCCCACAGGATGTCCGAGTGCGGCGCTGCGGGAAAGCGGTTCAGGCCGCGCCGGCCTTGCGCAGGCGCGGACTCCGCTGTGCGGGCTTCTGTTCGAACGGCGACGCCAACGGGCCAGCCAGGTGCTGCGCTTCCGTCACGCCGATACGCGGGACGCTCGGCTCATCCGCCCCGGTCAGCCAGGCGCCGGCCGCTTCCTGATCTTCAAAGACACGGACCGCAACTTTCAGGCCGGTGAGGTCGATGAGCCGCTGCAGTTTGGCGGTCCCACGGTTTCCAATCACCATCGCCGCTCGAACCCGTCCATGGTGGAGGGACGTGATGGCGGCCGCCACCCGGAAAGCGGAGGCCGGTCCACGGCGTACGGCCGTCAAGTCACAGGAGACGGCATCGATACCGCCCGCCTCCGCCAGCGCATACGCGTGGCTGACGGCACGAAGCGCCTCATCCGTCGAAAGGCGGCCCGAACACACGATCAGAAGAACGGAACGAGATGGATCGATACGCATCATGTACATGAGGCGACTCCGGTTGTTGATTGACGGACCCACCCTGACGGTAGGGTGATAGTTCTTCCACAACCAGTGGGAGAATACCTTATGTGCGCGGGCCGACGCAATGCTTCCCATTTGGGAAACGCAATCTTCATTTCGAATTATGTCCGAAACTAGCCCTGCGAAGCCGTCCCAGCCGTCCGAACGTCAAGGCGACATCGGCTCACCCGTTGAGCCGGTTCCCGAGAAACCTTGCCCAGTTTGCTCGGCCTGCTCTGAGGAAACCCGCCGACCCTGCCGTCTCTATCTCTGAGACCGTCGCGCCTTCGCGCCGACGCACGGGGAGCAAGGTCAATGGCTATCGAAGTTACGGTGCCCCGGTTGGGACTGGGGATGAAGGACGGCGTTATCGCCGAATGGTACCGGCCCGATGGGTCGATGGTGGAACCGGGTGACGCCGTCTACCGCCTGGAAAGCGAATTCATCGCCTTCGACGTCGAAGCGGAGAGTGCCGGCCTGCTGCGCCACCTCATCGAAAGCGGTTCCGCCCGCCCGGGCGCCGTTGTCGCCTACATCCTCTCGCCCGGCGAACGCGTGCCGGAGGACGAGCCCATCATCGAGGATGCCGTCGCGACATCCGATGGAGACGGCGCCGACGCCCCCTTCGGCCGCGACCATCGCGAATCCGGAGACAGTGTCCAGCCGGAAGAAGGCGGTTCGTTCGTCTCGGCCATGGCGGCCTGGGCCCAGAACAAGCACGAAGAGCGCCTTGCCCCGGCCCGCCAGCTCCACAGTGACCTCGACGACGACTCGGGTCCAAAGCCGATTCCCCTGCGCCGCGTCCTCGCCGCGCCGCTCCCACCGCCGCCGGATAGCGGCTGGGACGCCGCGCCCGGCGACCGCCAGGACTTCGTCCCGGGATGGGACGGAGATGAGCCACTGGCGGCGTCAACGCCACTCGAGGAGGCCGGTGAGGTCGATGTCTTCGGCTTCTCCAGCCACAACCCCCGCGCCGAGGCGTCCCCTGGCGCCGGCGGGCTCTTTGGGTTCGGCACGGACGATGACGGCCCGCCTGCTCCGAGGCGCAGCCTCTTCGGCTTCGCCAGCCGCGAGGAAGCGCTCGAAGTCCGGGCCGGCTATATCCCCGAACACGAATCCGGATTGCCCGCTGAAGCGGAATCGGGGGGACCCCCGAGCAGTCCCGAGCCGGACCATACAGTCGACGCCCCCAGCGCGGACTTCGAAGACGACGACCCGTGGGAAGAGCCAGCCGGAGAGGCCGCCGACGCCCGACCCGTCTCATCACACGATCCACTTGCCCAGTACGCCGACGAAGACTACTTCGATGGCGCCCACGCTCCCGCTACGACGGCGCCGTTCGCGGCGCCCGGGGGCGGCATGCCGATCAGCGGCGTCGAGCCGTACGACACCTCCGACATCCCGCTGAAGGATCCGGCGGCGCCGGCGGAATCGGCCTACTACCCGGCGGAGAAGGAAGAGCCCCTGGCTTTCCTCGGGCAGCGTCGTCACGAGGCTGAGGAGCAGCCCGCCCCCTACGACGGCCAATGGGCGAACGCGGCGCCCGCCTGGCCGCGAACCGAGCCCGTCGGCCCCGCGCCGGCCCTCTTCCTGACCGTGAAGACCGGCGTGGCGATGAGCGAAGCCCGGAAGATGCGCGAGCAGCTCGCACGGGAGTGGCGGGGCAGCGGAACCCAACCCGGCGACGAGGACATCGTGATCCGGGCCATGGCCCGCGCCGCCACCGAATGCCCTGCGCTCGAAGGCAGCGGAGACGCCGTCGGCCTGGTGATCGCCGAGCCATCTGGC
>JANMTH010000818.1:0-2408 GCA_031390305.1 Thermoflexaceae bacterium | reverse complement strand
CGGCGAGGTACGGCCTGCGGGTGCTTTCGAAGCCGTATGGCGCGGAGCAGCTGCGGGCGGAGTTCGCCTGGGCGCGCGAACGGCTGGCCGGCGCGGATACAGGCTAGCTTCGGCGGCGCTCTCCCGACTCCCGCGTCGCGGGCGAGCCTCGGCGTCATCTCCGATGTCGTCAACCACCGCCTGATCTTCCTCCCCGAAGACAGTCGCGGCTCCCACATCACCGCCTACCGCGCCTGAGTCGATCCCTGGCGTTGGTCCGTAATCGGCCCAGGCCAATCACCCGGCCGCTCCTCAGTCGGCGCCCATGTACAATTGCCACATGACCGCGCCGACCGTAACGCAGAAGGGGTGGAGACACATCGTGGGCAAGGTCTACGCCTCCGTCGAGATCACGAACACGTTCGACGCGAACGACGCCCGCCTCGCTCGCATCCCCACCGGTTCCGTCCGGACCGTCGAGATCGACCAGATGATGGCCGATACGGGCGCCTCGCATCCATTCCTGCCCCGCGAAATGATCGACCGGCTGGGGCTCTTGCCGCTCCGCTCCGTCCCCGTCGAGACGGCCACCGGCCCGGCAACGGTGGAGATGTTCGAAGGAGCCCGTTTCACCCTCCGCGGACCGGACGGCGAGACCCGGACCGACACGTTCTCCGTCCTCGAACTGCCAGGCGGCAGCGAACCACTCCTTGGCCTGACCGTCATGGAGAGCCTCGGCGTCATCCCCGACGTCGTCAATCACCGCCTGATCTTCCTCCCCGAAGACAGTCGCGGCTCCCACATCACGGCCTACGGCGCCTGAGTCAATCCCTGGCGTTGGTTCGCAATCGGCTCACCGGGCCAATCACCCGGCCGCTCCTCAGTCGGCGCCCATGTACAATTGCCACATGACCGCGCCGACCGTAACGCAGAAGGGCTGGAGACACATCGTGGGCAAGGTCTACGCCTCCGTCGAGATCACGAACACGTTCGACGCGAACGACGCCCGCCTCGCTCGCATCCCCGCCGGCTCCGTCCGGACCGTCGCGATCGACCAGATGATGGCCGATACGGGCGCCTCCCACCTCTTCCTCCCTCTCGACGCCATCGAACGTCTGGGCCTGAGAGCGGACCGCACTGTCCACGTCGAGACCGCTGCCGGACCGGCGCAGGTGCGGCTCTTCCGAGGCGCCACCCTCACCTTGCGCGGCCCCGATGGTGAATCCCGCGCCGACGAGTTCTCCGTCCTCGAACTGCCAGGCGGCAGCGAACCACTCCTCGGCCTGACCGTCATGGAGAGCCTCGGCGTCATCCCCGATGTCGTCAATCACCGCCTGATCTTCCTCCCCGAAGACAGTCGCGGCTCCCACATCACGGCCTACCGCGCCTGAGTTCTACACACTCGCGTGGGCCGCCAGCAGCTCCGCGACCCGCGCCCGGTACGCCGAGTCGCTCCAACGTCTCAGGAGCGGCGCCTTCTCGGCGAGGAAGCGCTCGACGCGGCTGTTTCCCTGGATGAACACGGCGCTGAAGACCCAGGTGTCGTGCAGCGAAGACTGCCACCAGATCTCCGGCCCGAGCTCGCATTCCAGTGCCGTCAGCCGCCGGCGGCCGGCATACGCCCCAAGAAACGCGCGGGCCAGCTCCTCATCGAGAACGATCCCCGAGAACTCCATGGCCCGAATCACTTCGAAGACCGGCGGGATCAGGCCGAACGCCTCCCAATCGACAACGGCCACCAGTTCGCCGTCGCGCACGAGGACGTTCCGCTCGTGGAAATCGCCGTGACAGGGCTGGACCGTCAGCGCCGCGAAGTCCCGCGAGGGGCGCGTCACTCCCGGCGCCTCAAGCAGCGCCAACTGCTCCCGCAGCGCCTCCTGAGCACGCAGCCGCTCCTCGCCCGGCGCCGGGTAGTAGCGAATCACGTCATCGACGCGGGCGAGCGTTGCGATCGAAGTATCGGTGTCCCAACTTGTCCCGATCCCGCCAGTGCGCAGACCGCGGCGCGGATATGCCGCCAGCGCGGTGTGAAGCCGTCCGAGCGTATCGCCGAGCAACGCCGCGCCAGCCCGGTCAAGCCGCCCTCGTTCGAGGTGCGCGCCCTCGACCCACGGAAACAGCGCGACCAGCCGCCCACCGGCCGTGAAGACCGTCCCCCCGCCTTCGCCCGCTAACGGCTCGACGACGGGGAGCCCACGGGCCGCCACCCATCGCAGGACACGATGCTCGGCCAACAGCCGTGCCCGCGTCCGGTTCTCCTTGTGGAACCGCAGAAAGCGCGGCCCGGCGTCGGTTTCCACGCGGATGTTGTCGTTCTGGACCGAGTCGGGGACCGCCGAAGGCTCGCCGACGCGGCGCACACCCCAGCGTTCGAGCGCCCTATCGACCAGGGCCAACTGGAACGGCGCTTCCACGGCGGAGTGAAACGG
>JANMTH010000786.1:0-3621 GCA_031390305.1 Thermoflexaceae bacterium | reverse complement strand
AAAACACCTCGAAGAAGTCGGTGGTATTGGACCTGGAGACCGCCGAAGGCGAGCGAGGTGACTGGCGTCACGATGTCCTAGTAGAACGGTGGCGTCTGGCGCTGAATTCCGCCCCCGGGCGGCTCGACCTTGATCACCTCCGCCCCGAGGTCAGCCAGAAGCTTCCCGCAGTACGAGCCGATGGTGTCGCAGAATTCGACGACGCGGACCCCTTCGAGCGCCTGCACCGTCATGCCGGGACAGCCGTCACCGTGGCGGGAAGCGTACGCGCCAGGATCTCGGCGGCGCCCGCGACCATGCGTGCGAGGATTTCGCCCGCTGGCAGGGGCTGCGTTAACAGGCCGGAGACCTGGCCCGCCGCGTTCATGAGCAGTTCGTTTCGCCCCGACTGGCGAATGGAGTAGAGAAGGTCGCCGACGAGGAGACCCTGAAGGCCCATCGGCAGGGCGGCGATGCCGGCGCCCTCCCAGGCTTCGATCAGCGGGTTAGTGATGTTTCGCATCGTCTTGCCGCTGTACATCTTCGTGATGCGGGTGTCCTCATCGGTCGCGGCGAGGATCCTGTCCTTCTGGATCTGCGGCTGGTTCGCCTCGTTCGCGACAAGGAAGGCCGTTCCGCACCAGACGCCGATGGCTCCAAGGGCGAGCGCGGCGGCGAGGCCACGGCCATCGCCGATGCCACCGGCCGCGACAACGGGCACGGGCGTGACTGCGTCGACGACCTGGGGGACGAGGGCGAAGGTGGCGATACGGCCGGTGTGGCCGCCGGCCTCCGTGCCCTGGGCGACAACGACATCGACGCCAGCGGCCGCGACGCGCCTGGCGTTCTTGACGTTACCAACGAGCGAGAGGACCTTCGTCCCGTTGGCGTGAAGGCGATCGACGAACTGGGCCGGGTTGCCGAGGCCAGCGGCGAAGACCGGGATCTTCTCTTCGATCACGACTTCCATCTGGTCGTCCGACATGCCCGCGCCGGGCCGCCGGTTCGCCACCGGGCTGGCCGCCGGCGGCGCCTCCCGCCATTCGACGCCGAGGTCGGCGGCCATCTTCTGGAGTGCGGCCTTTGTCTCGGGGGGGATGAGTTCGCGGGGGTCACGCGGGAGTTCACCGGCGGCCGCGCCACCCATGAAGTTTGAAGGAAGAAGCAGATCGACGCCGAACGGCTTGTCGGTCAGTGTGCGGACCTTGTTGATCTCTTCGCGGAGCTTTTCGGGCGTGAACCCGGCGCCGCCGATCACGCCGAGGCCACCGGCGTTGGAAACGGCCGCGGCGAGTTCGGCGACGGCGGCCGGCGCCGATCCGCCACCGACCGGGCCCATGCCAGCGGAGATGACCGGGTATTCGATGCCAAGAAGGTCACAGAGGGGAGTGCGGAGGACAGGTCGTGCCATAAAGGTAGCCTCGAGGGAGGAGTCCCGGACGGCGGTGGGCGGCCCGGGCGTGTCGGGCCGAAGTATAGCGGGGATGGGGGAAGGACGCGGCGGCCAGCGGCCGAACGAGCGCCGAATGGGGAACTCAACGAGGGCCATTCGGCCCTGTGTCGCGCCCGGAAGCCTGCGTACAGTCGGTCTCGGCCCACTTCGGCTGTGTCGTGCGCGGCGTCGAGAAGCGTCCGCGCACACGAAAGGTTTCACCACCATGAGCACTTCACCCACGCGCGTACTGGCCTACATCCGCGAGGATGCGCGCTACGATCCCGTCCGCCAGGCTGCCGTCGAGGCCGCACAGGCCGCGAACGCTCAGCTCATCCTCTATGACGCTGACGCGGCGACGCATCTCGGCTCACCGCTCCCAACGTGGTGGTCGGGAGATTCCCCGGACCGGATGTTCGGTAATCGGTTGACGCCGGAAGAACTGGAGGCGGCGGGGCGGCACGCGGTGGCCGAGCAGGTGCGGCGGGCCCGCGAGGCTGGCGTCGATACCTTCGGATGGCTCCCTTCGTCCCGGGGAGCCGATGACTTCACGAGCTATGCCGACGCCGAGGGCGCAGACCTTCTGGTGGTGCCCGCCGACCTCGGAGACGAAGGCCTCCTCGCACGGCTGAGGGGCGCGCCCTCTCCTGGCGAGATCGCGGACAAGGCGGCGCGGGCGGTGCTCACCATACCTGTCGCCGACATGAGCTGATTGCCCCGCGGCTTGTCAGCTGATCGCGCCGCGCTTCCGGAGGATGTCCCGCGCCTGCTCGGCGTGGGCCGATAGGTGGCCGACGATACCGGGCGCCAGGACACTCATGGAGAGTACGCCGAAGGGCGGCACATCCACCGTCTTTTCGAGCACTGAGGCATCGACGGCCGGGAGACACTCGGCGAGGGCGAGGCGGAGGCTGGCGATCCGGTTCGCGGCCTCTTCCGCGGAATGGGGCGCCGCCCCGAGCACATCGTGTCCGAGCTCTTCCCGGAACATGAAGAGGTGGCCGTGGTGTTCGAGACGATGGAGGTCCGCGATGAAGAGAAGACCGCTGAGGTGCGTGTGGGAGACGATCTGGGCGACTGTCCAGCCGCCGTCAGGGTCGGCCTGGTGAAGCGCGGCGTCGGGGACTGATCGCAGCGTCGCTTCGAAGGCGGAAAGCGTGTCGGAGGCGGAGTTGGCAAGTTCCTGAAGGGTAGGCATCCGCGGATTCTACGCGCGGACGAGCGAGGCGCCGATCAGCGGCTGTTGGCGCGGACGCGAGGAGTGCGCCGCCAGTAGCCGCCTTCGTGTTCGGTCTCGAAGAAATCTCGAGGCGTCCCGCAGATGGAGCAGAGGCCATGGGTCACGGCGCCGATGGGCGATTCCAGTTTCCAACGGTGGACGCAGGAGGCGATTGCCAGGAGTCGAGCAGCTTCGGGGAGTGTTGCCATACGGAGACACCTCGCCCGAAGCATACACGGTAGGGGCATGGTTGGGTGGCGCGCGAGACGACGTAATGCAATTCGAGCGTGTTTCTGGGCCGCCGCCGCGGCCCGCGAAGGCGATAGTGCTCGAATGCCGGGCGGTCCTGGGCTGATCGTGCCTCGGTGGGTGTTCTGGAGCGGGCGGCGGGAATCGAACCCGCGTGTCCTGCTTGGAAGGCAGGCGCTCTACCATTGAGCTACGCCCGCGGGCAAAATCAGACCGAATCGAACCTACGAAGAACGTTGGTGCGACCACACGGGGATCGTACCAGACGACGTTCCACGACGACCTCCGCTCGCAGAAGATCAGCCGGCGACGATCGGTGACGCGATCGGTCAATTCGGCGAGTTCCTGGCGCGTGAGGGGCTCTCCTTCGAACCGGCCGCGGTTTGTCAGGCATGCGCGCGGAGCGGGATGCGCCAGGCAAGCGCAGCTCTTGATGGCGCTTCGAACCGGCGTGTTCAGCGTCCCGACAGCCTGATTTCAGCAGGCGGTCAGGTTCTGGCCACTACCGTAATTTTCAAGGTCCCTTCCAGACACGCGGGTTGCGCCTTCGGTGGCGCCGCGAGGAGGGCCGGAAAGGACGGTACTGCGATGAAACGTAGCCTGGCGCTGGCGATAGGCCTCGGCGGGGTGGTAGCGGTTGCGGCGGCGGGATTCTTCGCGGGCAGGCAGGTGCAATCTCCGGCCGAGGTGGCTTCGCGGCGGGCGGCGCCAGAACCGTCGCTGATCACGGTGCCCGTGGAGC
>JANMTH010000096.1:0-5391 GCA_031390305.1 Thermoflexaceae bacterium | reverse complement strand
CCCTGCTACGATGGCGCGGCATTCACGTACCAACGATCGAGGGTTTCCCATGGATTGGAAAGACACGCCCCACGAATCCGCCTGGCGTACCGAAGTCCAGGCCTTCCTGAAGAACGAGATGCCCGGCGAGTTCGCGAACGGCGAAATGGGCATGGAAGAGATGATGGAGCGCCGCCGAAGCGGTTCGGACGGCGACGCCTGGGAGCGCTGGCGGAAGGCGCTGGCGGCCCGTGGCTGGGTGGCCCCCGCCTGGCCAACGGAGTTCGGCGGAGCCGGGATGACGGCGATCGACCAGTTCATCCTGAACCAGGAGTTCGCTGAGGCGCGAGCCCCGCAGATGGGCGGCCTCGGCGTCATGATGCTCGGCCCCACGCTCATCGCCCACGGAACCCAGGAACAGAAGCAGCAGCACATCCCGCGTATCCTCGATGGCACCGTGAACTGGTGTCAGGGATACAGCGAGCCGGGCTCCGGGTCGGACCTGGCGAGCCTCCAGACGCGCGCCATCCGCGACGGCGACGACTTCGTCGTCAACGGTCAGAAGATCTGGACCTCTGGGGCGCACGTCGCCGATTGGTGCTTCTGCCTCGTCCGCACCGATCCCGACGCGCCGAAGCACCGCGGCATCACCTATCTCTTGATCGACATGAAGAGCCCCGGGATCACCGTCCGGCCGCTCGTGAACATGGCCTGGAACCACAGCTTCAACGAGGTCTTCTTCGAAGATGTCCGCGTCCCCGTGGGCAACGCCATCGGCGAGGTAAACCGCGGCTGGTACGTGGGAACGACGACGCTCGACTTCGAACGCTCCTCGATTGGGAACTCCGTGGGCCAACGCCAGGCCGTTGAACGGAACCTCACCTGGATGCGCGCCCACAAGGCGGAGATAGCGCCGACCGACTACGAGTCCGTAAAGCTGCAGTGGGCCGACCGCTGGATCGAAGTCCAGACCGCGACGCAGCTCGCCTATCGCGTGATTTCGATGCAGTCGGCCGGCCAGATCCCGAACGCCGAGGCCTCCATCGCCAAGCTCTTCAACACCGAGCTGAGCCAGCGCACCAGCAAAACGGCGCTGAAGATGATTGGGATGTGGGGAGGAATCGTCGATCGGTCGGCGCCGCTGCGTGGATCGGTTGCCCTTGGCTACCTCTCCAGCGTCCCGGCGACGATCGCGGGCGGCACGAGCGAGATTCAGCGGAACATCATCGCCACACGCGGCCTGGGGCTGCCCCGGGCGTAGATGTGGAGTACGAGCTTCAAGCGTGTTGCGGGCGAGGTGGTCGTGCTGACCGTGAAGGCGCGCTACGGTAAGAACTTCCCGCGAAGAGGCGCCTCATGAAGGTCCAGTACGATTCGCTCCGGGATCTGCTGTACGTCTGGTTCGCTCCTATGGGTACACGTGCCGCATCCACGGAGACGATCCGGCCCGGCGTCCACGCGGATTTCGACAGGGACGGCCGCCTGGTCGGCCTCGAGGTTCTCGACGCGCGCGAGGTTCTCTCGGCGGGAGCCCAACCCTCGAAGTCGATCTTGCGGGTTCGCGTTAGCGGCGGAAGGTCCGGCCGACGCCCTGTAACGTCTGGCTCGCGCCGATCGGTGAGTCGAGGGGTCAGGCCGGGCGGCCGACACAGCGCTCTCCGCGTTGTGTACCATGGACGGCATGGAACTCGAACGCGTCCAGGTTCGGTTGCGTCCGGAAGAGCGCGAGGCTGTTCGCTGCGAAGCGCGGCGGCTCGGGCTCTCCGTCAGCGAGGTCATCCGGCGGGCCATTGAGCCGCTCGTCCGCGCCGCCGAAGAGGTGGACGAGAGCGACCCACTTTTCGCGATCATCGGGATCGGGGGGGACAGTCCCAGCAATGCCGCTTCCGATGTAGACGACGTGGTTTACGGGGATCCCCACGGCGACCGGCGGCGGAACTTTGGACACTCTGCTTGACACGGCCGGCGCGGTAGCAGCCGTACGCCCAGGGGATAATCTTCATCAGACGGCTCGCCGCTTCATGCGGTTACCCGGTCTTCGGCTCGTCACGACGTCGGTCATCGTCGGCGAGATTTACACCTATCTTGTGAAGCTCGACGGCTTCGGAGTGGCGCGAACAACTGTCCGGAACCTCAGCTCCAGCTCTGTCGTCACCATCTACCAGGTCGATGCCGGCTTCGACCGCGACATTTGGGCGGCCATCGACGAGTTCGCGGGTGTGCCCTTGAGCTACGCGGACGCGAGCCTCGTTGTCCTCGGCCGCCGGCTCCGAGTGCGCTCGGTCTTCAGCTTCGACGACGACCTGCGCCAGGCTGGGCTCGACCTGATTCCCTCCGCGTAGCTCGATTCTCCTGTCCCATCGGCGGCCCGCGCACTACGCTCGGCGGGTATGAACCCCCGCACCGCCGCCGCCGTGACCGCCGGCCGCCTCACCGGCGCCGTCTCCCGTGTCGCCGGCCGGGGGGGTGGGACGGCTCTGCCAGGTCTGGTCGCGGAGCGCATCCAGCCGGCGCTCGTGGCGGACCTTGGCCGCCAGCTTGGACGCGGCTCCGTGCTGATCACGGGCACGAACGGGAAGACGACCGCGAGCCGCATCGTCGCCAGCATCCTCGCCGCCGCGAGCATCCCAATCCTCCACAACCGCGAAGGCTCGAACATGATGCGGGGCCTCGCGAGCACCCTCCTTGCTGAGGCGACGCCACTGGGAGCCGTCCGCGAGGGGAGCGCCCGCGTCGGCCTGTTCGAAGTCGATGAGGCGACGATGCCTGCCGCCGCCCGCGCCCTCAAGCCCCGCGTTATGGCCTTCACGAACCTCTTTCGCGACCAGCTCGACCGCTACGGCGAGGTGGACACCGTGGCCGCGATGTGGCGAGAGGCCCTGGCCGACGCGCCCCACGACGCCACCCTCGTGCTCAACGCCGACGACCCCTCGGTGGCGGAGTTAGCCGTCGGTTGGGAGGGCCCAATCCACTGGTTCGGGCTCGACGACCCGGCCTGCGCCAGCGATTTCACGGGGGCGTTCGACGCGCGCTGGTGCGGGAGTTGTGGCGGCACGTTCGTCTACGAGCGCCGCTACTTCGCACACGTCGGTTACTGGCGTTGCCAGGGCTGCGGCCGCGCGCGCGCCGCGGCCGATACGGCGGCCACGAACGTGCGCCTCGCCCTCGATGAAGCCAGGTTCAGCGTCCCCGGTATCGGCGAACTGGCGATGCCGGTGACGGGCCTCTACAACGTCTACAACGCCCTCGCCGCCATCGGCGTGGCTCGCGTCCTCGGCGTTGGGCCGGAGGCGATCGCGGCGGGCGTGGCCGCTGTGCGCGCCGCTTTCGGCCGCCAGGAGGTCGTCGCTTTCGAAGGTCGCCGCCTGCGCTTGCTGCTGGCGAAGAACCCGGCGGGGGCGAACCAGGTGCTGCGCCTCCTCGCGGCGGTCGCTGGCGAGGCGCCCCTGCGCGTCGCCGTCCTCCTGAACGACCGCTTCGCCGACGGC
The DNA here is from genome assembly GCA_031390305.1 of Thermoflexaceae bacterium. GTDB lineage: Bacteria > Chloroflexota > Dehalococcoidia > Tepidiformales > Tepidiformaceae > JANMTH01. Next base: position 1,924 of record JANMTH010000096.1, on the reverse strand, counting down.
CAGGACGTAAGTTGGACCTGGGACGTGGACTACGAGATGGTGGCGCCCGAGATCCGCGCCTGCTGGGCCGGTGGTGTGAGGGCCGAAGATATGGCCTTGCGCCTGAAGTACGCGGGCTGGCCGACGCCGCTCGCGGTCGAGCACGACCCCGCGGTACTCCTCGACGCGATCCTCGCGGGAACAGCCGCCGGGGACGACGTCTTCGTCATCCCGACCTATACAGCGATGCTCGACCTGCGTGCGGAGCTGGCCCACCGGGGCGCGGTCGGCCAGTTCTGGCAGAGCGAGGGGTAGGGGGCGGCAACGGCATTCGGGACGCCGACCCATGCCCTTCCTGACGGTCGGGCTACTGACGCCAACCCAACCGCTATCACCGATAGCTCGCCTGATTGTCCCCCAACGCGGCAGCGGGCGGAGGTATACTGGCCCGATGGCAACACCCGCCACGCTGCCGCCGCCCGAGGCCGTGGACCGCGCCCTCACGGTCGATGACTGGTTCACCGCGCCCGACGACGGGTTTCAGTACGAGCTTTTCGAAGGAGTCCTTCTGCGCATGGCTCCACCTTCCCGTAAGCACCAGGACGTTGTCGGCGAGATCTTCATCAGCCTGAAGAACGGCTGCCGAACTTCCGGCGGATATGTCGCCGTCGCACCCCTGGGGATCGCCCTCGAAGAACGTCTCGGCTTCCTCCCGGATGTCGTCTACGTGGCCCCCGGGCGGCAGCACATCCTCAGCGACCGCGGGATCGAGGCTGCGCCCGACCTCGTGGTCGAAGTACTCTCCCGCTCCACCGCCGCCTTCGATCGGGGCACAAAGCTGACGACCTACCTTGCGCACGGGGTGAAAGAGGTGTGGCTCGTCGACCTCGTCGCGCGGAATGTAACCCTCCACAGCGCCGCTTCCGGGGCGCGGCCGGCACCCTTCGGAAGCGCGATTCCTTCGGCGCTCCTCCCCGGGGCCGGCGATTGCGGGCTCGGCTCGTTCTAACCCGCAACCGCCTCCCGTGGGGCCTCGACCCTAGTCGAACGTGAGGACGGTACGCGCTACCTCGCCCGCCTTCATCGCGCGGAAGGCCTCGTTCACGTCTTCCAGACGGCCTGTTTTCGTGACCATCTCGTCGAGCTTCAGGCGGCCCTGCTTGTAGAGTTCGACGTACTGGGGCATATGCACGCGGAAATGGTTCGAACCCATCGTCGAGCCCTGGATCTTCTTCTGGCGGAGGAAGACGCTGCCTTCCAGCTCCAGCTTCTGGCCCACCGGGATCATCCCCACGATCGTGGCGAGGCCACCGTCGCGGATGCTCTCGAACGCCTGCTCGGCCGCCTTCTTCAGGCCGATGCACTCGAACGAGTAATCCACGCCGCCGGGCACGATCGCCTTGATCTTCTCGACCGGGTCGCCGCTGCCGGCATCGACGGTATGGGTCGCCCCGAGGTCGCGGGCGGTGCGGAACTTGTTCTCGTGGATATCGACGGCGATGATCGTGGCGGCGCCGGCGATGCGCGCGCCCTGGATGGCGGCGAGGCCGACGCCGCCCGCGCCGAAGACGGCGACCGTCGAGCCGGGCCGGACGGCGGCCGTGTTCATGGCGGCCCCTACGCCGGTCGTCACGCCACAGCCGATGAGGGCGGCGGCCGCGAAGGGCATGTCGTCGCGCACTTTCACGACGGCGTTTTCGTGGACGAGCATTTTCTCCGCGTACGTCGAGAGATTGGCGAACTGGCCGACGGGGTTACCGTTCCAGGTGTACTTCGGCTTGTCGTTCACGCCGCGCCGCACTTCGGGGCTGCGGCAGAGGAACGACTCGCCGCTCAGGCAACGGTCGCAGCTCCCGCAGAAGACGCTCAGGCAGCAGATGACGTGGTCTCCCGGCTTCACATAGGTGACCTGGGAGCCGACCTTCTCGATGATCCCGGCGCCTTC
>JANMTH010000783.1:0-4329 GCA_031390305.1 Thermoflexaceae bacterium | reverse complement strand
GTACGAAGAGAACCTCGCGGTCAACGCCACTGCCGCCTCGGTCGAAATCCGTGCGGCGGATGGACGGCGGCCGTTCCTCGTCCTCGGCGCCGACTTCGCCATTGCCCTCTCCGGCGAAAGCGAGGTATCGCTCAATGGGCTCGCTATCAGTGGCGGGGCGATCCGCGTCTCCGGCGCCGGGCGGCTGGCCCTGCGCCATTGCACGGTCGTTCCCGGAGTCTCGCTCGACTCCGCGGGGCAGCCCACACAGCCGGGCGCGCCAGCGCTCTTCATCGAATCCGGCGCGACCGCCGTGACCGTGGAACGCAGCATCCTCGGGGGCGTCCGCGGCCACATCGATGCCACGCTGACCGTCACGGACAGCATCATCGATGGCGGCGAAGCGGGCATCGCCTTCGCCTCGGATACCGGCGTCTCGGGCCCCGGGGGGGATGGTGACGTTCGATCAATGCACGGTCTTCGGGCGGGTCCACGCTCGCACCATGGAGCGCGCTTCGAATTCCATCTTCCTCGGGCGCGTTCCGGCGGGGGAAGAGGCGCTCTGGCCGGGCCCGGTCCTCATCGACCGGCGCCAGGAAGGATGCGCCCGCTTCTCCTACCTCCCGGCCGGATCGCGGACACCTCGGCGGTACCACTGCGTACCGGACATCGATGGTGAGGCGGCCGAACTCCGGCCCGTCTTCACCTCCACCCGCTACGGCGACCCGGCCTATGGCCAGCTCGACCGCCGCACCCCGGAGCGGGTGTGGCGTGGCGCTGACGACGAATCGGAGATGGGCGCCTTCCACCACCTCCACCAGCCTCTCCGCGAGGCCTACCTCCAAGCCCGACTCCAGGAGTACCTCCGCTTCGGACTCGAAGCGGGGCTCTTCTTCGCCACCTAGACCTCGCAGGGAGCGTGCCTCATGAAAGGTGACTTCAGCCGCCGGACCCACGACCCGCGCAAGCACTACAGCGCCGTCCTTCAGGAGCAGGGCCGCCTGCTCACCGATGCCGACCTCGAAGAGGAGCATCGCATCCTCTCGGGGCGCCATGAAACCACGGCGGCCGACCTCATCGGCGGGTGCGGCGGGCCCGTTGGCGGAGCCGGGTTCGCCGTCTCTTCGCCCGATGGCCTGAACCTCGCCCTTTCCGCGGGACGCTACTACGCCTCGGGCACGCTCCTGAGCAACGAGGCGGCGATCAACTACACCGACCAGCCGGACCGTTTCTCCGCCGATATCGCCTGGCCACCGGCGCCCGGACGCTACGCCATCGTCCTCGATGTGTGGCGACGGCTGATCACCGCGCTCGACGATCCCTCGATTCGCGAGGTCGCGCTCGGCGGCCCAACCACCTCGGTTCGCGAAAAGGCCGTCTGGCAGGTCCGTCACGTCGCCGTGAATGCGGCCTGGGACTGCGCCGAGGCGCTACCGGCTGGGCCGGAAACCACGGGCGCGATGGCCGCCCGCGCCGTGCCGGAGGCCGCCCTCACGACGCCTTGCCTCGTCCCACCGCTCGCCGGGTACACCGGCCTCGAGAATCAGCTCTACCGCGTGGAGGTGTTGACGGCCGGGGGCGCGGTGAACCTCGCGACCGCGGCCGTGATCGCGATCGTGAGCATTCCCGCGGGGAGCACGAACCAGGTCGTGGTCTCGGCCCAGGCGGCCGCCACCTTGAACCCTGGTGACATCGTCGAGATCATCCGCACGGGCGCCGGCAGCGACCCTCTCGACGCTACCTTCGCCCAGGTCGCGAGCAAGGCCGGGGCGACGATCACTCTCACTTCGCGTACCCCGGAGTTCGCGCCGGGTGAGGCGCCCGCGCTACGCCGAGCGGCCGCAAGCGTCGTCATCTCTCGGGAGAACGGGTCCGTTGTCACCGCGATCGAGCGGATCGACGGGCGCGAGATCACGGTCCGCGACCTTGGCCCCGACGATGTCCTGGGCTTCAGCCCTGGCCAATGGGTGGAGCTGAGCGACGACAGGGTGGAGCTTGAACACCGGCCGCGGCAGCTGCGCCAGATCGAGGCGATCGACACCGTCCGGATGGCCGTCACCCTGCGAACCCCAGCGACCGCCCTCGCCGGGACGCCGGACGGCGTCGCGCCTGAAAGGCACCCGAAGCTCCGGCGTTGGGACGCCGCGCGCGCTATCGTCTTCCGCGCGAACGGAAGCGGTTGGATACACCTAGAGAACGGCATCCAGGTCCGCTTCGCGCCCGGCCAGTACGTCAGCGGCGACTATTGGCGGTTCCCGGCGCGGGCCGCGATTGTCGATGCCGCCTCAGGCAACATCGAATGGCTTCAGCAGAGTGGCGGCCCCGCCCTTCTCCCGCCCGTGGGCATCGTCCATCACCTCTGCCCGATCGCCGTGGTGGACGTGACGCAAGACGCGACCGGGGCCATCCACGCGACCGTGACAGGCGATTGTCGCAACCTCTTCCCGCCCGTCACCGAACTTACGTCGCTCCTCTACGTCGGCGGCGACGGCCAGGAAACGTCACCGGGCGGTGGGGCATTCCCACCGCTGCCCGCGCCGCTTACCGTCCGGGTAGCAAACGGCTCGCACCCGGTGCCGGGCGCCCGCGTCGAATTCCGCCTGACCCAGGGAAACGGCCAGCTGAATGGTGCGCCGGCCTCGGCCATCGTCGCCACCAACGCCGACGGCCTCGCGTCCTGTAGTTGGGCGCTCGATGGAAACACCCCGGCCCAGACCTGCGAGGCCCACCTGCTCTCACCCGGTGGCGCCGCGATCGCCCACCAGGCCGTCCGCTTCCACGCCATCCTCGACCGTGACGAAGGGGGCGGCAGCCGCTGCTGTTGCGTCAGCGTCGGCCCTGGTGGCGACTTCGAGACCATCGAAGAGGCGATCGACGGGCTCCTTGCCCGGGGCGAACGGAACATCTGCCTCTGCCTGATTCCGGGCGACCACGGCGTCGGCCGGATCGAACTCAAGACGCAGGAGAAGCGCGGGTTCCACCTTTCGATAACAGGCTGCGGCCGCGGCACCCGCGTCGGTGTGAAGGGCGGCATCCTTGTCGACCATTGGGCGTCGGTGCGGCTCGAAGACTTCGACCTTGTGCTGGACCCCGAGACCTTCGTGCAAACGCTCGGGGTCAGCGAGGTCACGCTCCAGGGAATGCTGGTGCGCGGCGCCCCGCCGAAGGTTGGCCTGGTCCGGATCCACGCAGCCTCGCGCGTGCACGTCGGCGATTGTGTGCTCGAAGCCGCGCATCGAGAGGATCGCGGCCGGCTCAAGAACTTCTTCTCGGGCATCGGGCCGCTCGAAAGTCTCTGGGACGCCCCCGACGAGGCCGAGTTCGCCACCATCGTCCGGCGCTCGGCCGCCGAACTGGAGGGCCTCGGCGCCGGCGCTCGCCGCACCCTCGTTCGCACGCTCGACCGTAAAGTCGCCGACCAGGGCCGCGAACTCTCGGCCGGGCTGGCGGCCCGCGTTAGCCGGCTCTCGGCCGCCATCACGGCGAAGCGCGAAGGGGCGGCCGTCGCTGAAGCGATCAACGACCTTCGGGCGGCCGCGGCGCGCCAATCCGACCTCGTCGCCCTCGAAATCGGAGCGCCGGACGACCTCCAGGAGAGGATGGCCGACCCGTCCACCGTCACCCCCGCCATGATCGTCATCGAAAACAACGACATCGCCGGGAACATCAGCCTCTACGGTGTCGCTGGCGGCCGTCCCCTCAATGTGGACGAGCGCACGCTCCTGGAACGGCGGATCAAGGGCGTCCAGCTCGGCGGCCAGGCCGGTGCGGTCCACCTCCGCGACAACCGTTTCGGGCGGCTCCTCCTTTCGGGGGGGATGGTCGAAGCCCTCCGCCAGCTGGCGCTAGGCCAGATAGAGGCCCTGCTCTCCCTCTTCGAAAGCCTCCACATGACGAACAACGTCATCGACAATAGCAACGGGCAACTGGCCGCGCTCCACGCTGTGCTCACGAGCAACGACTTCACGCTCGCCGCTCTCCCTTCCCCCTCCACCCCGCCGGTCGTCCTCGACCTCATCGCCGACACGGCGATCTACACGGGCAACCATGGCGCGACAGTCGCCGCGGTAGGCGCCGTCGCCCAACCGGCCGTCATCGAACAGACCGTCCGGGCGTCGGCGGAAGTCGGGAACCTGGAGCTTCGCATTCAGTAGCGCCATCCGTCCGCGCATTGGCTCGAGCCGCTCGCCCACTCCCGCGCAGCCGGGACGGCGGGTGGCCTGAGGTCAACCCTCAGACCCCGGCGCGGAGCGCCTCGACGGGCTCCATGGCCGCCGCGCGCAACGAAGGATACACGCCAGCGGCGAGCCCGACCGCCGCGCCCAGCAGGGGACCAGCCACCGGCGCCCA
>JANMTH010000760.1:0-1558 GCA_031390305.1 Thermoflexaceae bacterium | reverse complement strand
GTGCGGTAGGCGGCGGCGTTCGCCTGCATCTCGGCAGGCAGGCGGGAGAAGTTCTCGATCATTCCGTGCCAGCTGACGGCGCCGGCGGGGCCCGCCTGGGCCAGCGCCCGGGCGCCATCCGGCGTTTCGCCCGCGCCAAGTACGCAGCCCAGCGTGAACACCGTCTTCCGCCAGTTCGGTCTCGTCGAGCGTGGCGACGAAGGCGGCGGAGGCTTTGTGGCCGTCGATGATCGCCTGTGCGACCTCTTCCTTGCTCTTCCCCTTGAGGCCGTCGATCGCCTTGTCGTTGCCGGCCGCGATCTGGGTCGCGGGCATCTTATCGAGCACGCCCGCGCCGATCAGCGGATAGAAGCCGGCGGCGCCGCCAGCGACGGCGGCGACGTGGCGGAAGGCGTCTCCGCTGGTCCATTGGTGCCCGAGCTGGTGGTCCCAGTCCTTGCAGAAGAGGGCGGCGGCGGCGGCGCGGTCGCCAGCGAAGAGGATGCCATCGACGAGTTCTTGCCTGGTGATCATTTTGTGGTTCCTTCCGAGTTTTGGGTAGTGTAGGTGGCCGCGGGCATCGCCCGTAAACCATCCGGCGGAGCGTAGGCGGCCCCGGTGGGCCGCGGCTACCGTCCGGTCAGGGCATGCCGCTGACGGTGAGGACCTGGCCGGTCACCCAATCAGAGGCCCTGGAGGCGAGGTAGACGGCGGCGGCGCCGAAATCGGTCTCGGGGTTGCCGAGCCGGCCGAGGAGTTGGTTCTTCGCCATCGCCTCGACCTGTTCGTCGGTCGCCCGGATCGCTTCGCGGAGGTCTTCGGTATCGACGGTGCCGGGAGCGATGGCGTTGACGCGGATGCGGCGGCGGGCCAATTCGTGGGCGTAGGTCTTCGTCAGGTGGTTGACGGCCGCCTTGGCCGCGCCGTAGGGCCCGTTCGTCGGCGTGCCATCGCGCGTCGCCGCTATGGAGCTGACGTTGATGATCCGGCCGCCCGGGCTGATGGCAGCCTGGGCGAGGGCGATGCACTTCCAGACGGCCGTGAAGTTGAGGTCCATGATGTGGCCGAAGGTCTCGTCGGTGTGCTGGCGGAGGACGACGGGGCGTTCGCCCTGCATCCCGCCGGCGTTGTTCACCCAGATATCGATCTTGCCGAAGTGGGCGACAGCGGCGTCGATCAGGGCCTGGATCTGGGCTTCGTCCATGACGTCGGTGGGGACGGCGAGGGCCTTCCGGCCGAGGGCGCGGATCTCATCGGCGACGCCCTCGATCATCGGTGCGCGGCGGGCGGCGACTACGACATCCGCCCCCGCGCTGGCGAGCCCGAGGGCGATACCGCGGCCGATGCCGGTGCCGGCGCCGGTTACGACGGCAACCTCCCCATCGAGGCGAAAGAGATCGATGATGCTCACGAAGCCCTCCAGTCGTGGCCCCGTAGGGCCGCCGAGCGCCCATTCTACGGAGACGGGAGGGGATAGACGAGAGACGAGAGATCGTCCTCCGCGGGCTATGCGCCGGCGAGGCCGAGGAAGACGACGACGGCCCGATTGACGCGGATCATGTCCCCGTCGCTCAGGCGT
>JANMTH010000110.1:0-15276 GCA_031390305.1 Thermoflexaceae bacterium | reverse complement strand
CTTCCGGCGTGCTCATCCGGTTCGAAACCTTGCCCTGTTCGCCCGGCAAGTAGACATCGACCGTGCCAAGGCGGCCGACGACGCCGCGCCCCGCTTCCAGGACGGCCGTAAGAATATGCGAGGTCGTCGTCTTCCCGTCCGTGCCGGTGATCCCGATGACCGTCATCTCGCGCGACGGGTGCCCGTAGAACCAGGCCGCCGCCCGCGACAGCGCGATCCGCGTATCAGGCACGGCGATGACGGCCACCGAGCGCGGGATCGTCCGCCAGGCCCCCTCGTGGTCGTCCTGCACAAGGACGGCGGACGCTCCGCGCGTTATCGCGCCTCCAAGGTAGGCGTGGCCATCCGTGCTGAAGCCAGGGATCGCGACGAATAGCCCGCCAAGCTCCACCTGGCGCGAGTCGTGTTCGATCGCCAGGACTGAGGCCGAGGGATCGCCCTGCACCAGCCGCGCCTTCGGTAGTTCGGCCAGCAAGCTCCCAACGGTAAGCGTCATCTCCATGGCGAAGATGGTGGCCGCTGGAACGCCGGAGGGCAAGGACCCGGTAGACGAGGGACGGTAGACACGAGAGGAATCAGGACTCGGTGGCCGTTTGCCAGACATCGAGGAAGTTGGCGACGAAGCGGCCGGTCAGGCCCCAGATAAGGTCGTCGCCGAACTGGTAGGAGGGCATCACCACCTGGCGGCCGTTCACGAGCCGCCGATCGGGGACGAAGTTGGCAGGGTCGAGCAGGTGGTCGACGGGTACCTCGATCAGGCGAGCCACCTCGGCGTGGCTGAAGCGCCATTCGTAAGGGTAGCGCTCAAGCCACCCGACGTACGGGGTGACCGCGAAGTTGCTGATCGACCGCGCCTGGTCGAGCTGCCCGAGGATCTCGATGTGCCCCGGTTCGACGCCGATCTCCTCGTGCGTCTCGCGCAGGGCGGTGTGGAGGAGGTGTGGGTCTTCGGCGTCCTTGCCGCCACCGGGGAGGCTAATCTGGCCCTTGTGGGCGTCCACCGTATGCGTCCGCTTCTGGAAGACCGTGTGCACGCGCCCCTCGTGTTCGTAGAGCAGAAAGAGCACGGCCGCCGGCCAGAGCGACGGGTCGTGGTCGATCGCTTGCGGAGTGTACGAGCTGTAGGCGGCGCGGAGGCGGTCTCGCATCGCTCCCTATCCTACGCCATGACGACGTGGCGGCGGCGGGTGGATTCGCGCAATTCGTCCCAGATGCGTTCGTTCATCGCCCGGGCCGCCGCGCTATCGAGCGCCTCGACGGCCGCGTGAACATCGACCAGCACGGCCCGGACGGCGTCGTTGGCCGCCTGGAGCGAGGAGATCCTCAGGTCCGGCGAGGTCCGGTTCGCCAGCGTCTCGCGCACACGGGCCGCGAGCGTTCGATCGAGCAGAGGCAGGGCGTCTTCGAGGATCGCGGAGACGGCCTCGGTCTCGCGGTAGAGCCGCTCCGGGAGGCGGTCGACCTCCTGGGCGAGAACCATCGTCAGGGCGGCGGCGTGACCGGCCGTCGTCTGGCCGAACGGCGTCCGGCAGTCCGCCGCCACGGTCAACGCCAGCTTCGATGTCAGGCCCATCAAGACGCGCCCGGGATCTGGTCTCATGCTCCCCTCCCCAGTGAGCGCAGGAGCGCCTCGTCCTGCGCGTTCACCAGCCGGTAGGAGATGACGGGCAGGATCAGCTCGTCGCTTCTGCCGTCGTGAAACGTCTTCGTCCCCGTCAGCCAGATGCCCTGGCACTTTACGTCACAGAAGGTCCGCCACCAGCGCAGGGCGTCTCCATCGACGGCCAACCCGCTGCCCGCGGACCATGTCGCGCACGCCTCCTCGACCGTCGTGATCCCGCCCGGGCGGCCGTCGTTCAGCCACTGCCAGGATTCGTTGAACGACCAGGCGAGGTCCTCCATGGGGTCGCCGAGGTGAGCCATCTCCCAGTCCAGGACGCCCCGAATCTCCCCCTCCGCCGTGTAGAGGAAGTTCCCCACGCGGTAGTCGCCGTGAACGACGGCGATCCGCGCGGGCGGCGGCGGCGGGTTCGCCCGCAGCCATCGGATCGCCGCCCGGACGATCGGTTGGGGGCTCAGCTCGTTCTCGTCGATGATCCGTTCCCAGTGGCCCAGTTCGCGCGACCAGCAGCGGTCCGGCGACGGGGCATCGGCGACGCGCGCGATATCGGTCGCCGTCCAGTCGAAGGTCGCGATCTCCGCCAGCAGTTCGTACATCCGGCGGGCAATCGTGGGCCGCACCGGCTCGAAGCGCGGCTCCATCAGCGCGGCGGGCTGGGCCTCGCACCCACCGATCCGCTCCATGATGAAGAAGGGCCCACCGAGCACGCCGCCGTCCGGCTCCAGCCAGCGCATGCGCGGGACGGGCACGGCGCTGCCGAAGAACGACGCGTAGTAGGCGTATTCGGTCTCGCGGTCCGTATCGAGGAGGCTGGCCGGCGGATCCTTACGGAGGATGAACTCCTGCGCCTGGCGGCCCTGGCCAGCGTCCCAGGCGGCCTTGAACATCCACGTCTCGCGGCTCGCTCCACCGGGGATGCGAAGCAGGTGCGAGACGCGGACCGTATCCGCGCCGAGCCTCGGCCGCAGGTAGTTCGCGATCACCTCTTCCATCGGGCGCGATGGTGGGGCGAACGTTAACCACTGTCAAACGAGCGGGTACCGCCCACGCCCAACAGGTTAGCCCGTTGGGCGCGCCGCGTGTCCGGTGATGGCGGCGGCTTCCATCACGAGGCGAAGGGCCGCGTTCACGGCCTCGTCCGAGGGGAACGCCTCGGCGACCTCCGGGTCGAGCAGAACAACGTTCGTCCCCACCCGCTTCGAGGGCGCGTACCGGCCCCGAGCCACGACCGGTAGTTTCGAGAGATCGTACTCGTCGGCCAGTTCGTAGTCGTCCGTCACGAGAAGAGATTGCGCTCGGGACGATAGCTGTCGAGGTCGCGAAGCATCTCGTTGTACTCCGCAATCTCTCCGACAGTTGCGGCCGCGACCGGTCTATCGTGAACTCGCAGGGAGAGTCGGTTCGTCTCGAGCGATGTCAGGAAGTCGTCTGGCGTCCATCCATCCCCGTCTTCGCTGGCGGCTGTTTGGAGAATTGAAAGGATGGCGGCCGCCTTCATCGACCGGCTCTGCGACGCTGTGCGGCCCTCCTCCCCCTCGATCCGGGCGCACCACTCCGCCGCCCGCTCTTCAGGGAGGGCCTCCACCAGTTCCCGCAGCCGTTCCTTCGCCGTCATCGCTGCAAGTATAGGCGGTTACAGCGTGCCTTTCGTACTGGGCACGTCTCCCCCGCGGCGGGGGTCGATGCGGGTGGCCGCGTCGAGGGCGCGGGCGAGGGCTTTGAAGCAGGCCTCCGCTTTGTGGTGGTCGTTCACGCCGGCAAGCGTGGTCACGTGAATGTTCGCCTTGAGCGAGGCCGCGAACGACTCGATGAAGTGCGCGAAGAGGTCCGGGGGCATGCCACCCACCTCTCGGCCGAGGAGCTTGAGGTCGAGCATCGTGTAGGGACGGCCCGAAAGGTCCACGGCGGCGAAGGCGAGCGCTTCGTCCAACGGCATGAAGGCGCTCCCTGAGCGGACGATGCCGGCCTTGTCCCCCAACGCCCTGGCGAACGCCTCGCCGAGGGCGATGCCGACGTCTTCAACGGTGTGGTGCTGGTCGACGTGGAGGTCGCCGGTGGCCCGCACCTCGATATCGAACACGCCGTGCTTGCCGATATGGCTGAGCATGTGGTCGAAGAAGCCGAGACCCGTCTCCGTGACGAACTTCCCCGTCCCATCCAGGTCCAGCGTGATCGTGATCGTCGTCTCGGCGGTCTTCCGTTCAACCGTGGCAGTGCGGCTCATGGGTTCTCCTTCGCGATGGCCTGGAGCGCGGCGACGAGGCGGTCCGTATCCTCGGGGCGGCCGGCGCTGATGCGAATGTAGTTCTCGAGGTCGGGCCGCTGGTAATAGCGGACGAGCACACCGCGTTGGCGGAGGGCCGCCGCCACGCCAGCGGCCGGGCGCCCCTCGACCGCGAACAGGACGAAGTTGGCCTGCGATGGCACGGCCTTCAGCCAGCCCAGCGCCGAAACCCGTTCTGCCATCCGGTCCCGCTCCGCTACCAGCATCTTCACGGTCTCGAAGACCTCGCCACGGTGCTCGATCGCTGCCCGGGCGGCGACATCGGCCGCGACGTTGACGTTGTACGGCTGCTTGACGGCCATCAGGCAATCGGCGAGGTCCGGGTGGCAGAGGGCGTAGCCAACGCGCAGGCCGGCGAGGCCCGCCCACTTGCTGAACGTGCGCAGGAGCACGAGGTTCGGGGCGTCTTCGAGGAAGGGGGTCAACGTGCCGCCGGAGAACTCTACGTACGCCTCATCCACCACGACCAGGGCGTCCAGCGCCAGCAGTTGCCTGAGCTGCTCGGGGTGGAGCGGGTTGCCCGTCGGATTGTTGGGCGAGGTGGCGAAGATGACGGAGGCGCCAGCGGCCACGGCGGCGGCGTTGCCGGCTACGTCCAGCTCGAAGTCCGCCAGGCGGGGCACTTCGACAACCTCGCAGCCGTTGATCTTCGCCAGAAAGCGGTACATCCCGAACGTCGGCGTGTTGTCTACGATCGCCCGCGGTTGGACGACGCGGAGGATCACGTCGATCAGGTCGTCCGCCCCCTGTCCCGCCACCACCTGTTCGGGAAGCGTGCCTGTGTACCCGGCGATGGCCAGGCGGAGCGCGGTCTGTCCTGGGTCGGGGTAGATGTGGAGGTCGGCTTCGCGGATCGCCTCCAGGATCGCTGGTATCGGGCCGTAGAGGTTTTCGTTGGCGTCCAGTTTCACGAGGTCGCCCACGGGCAGGCCGATTTCGGCCGCCAGGACATCGAGCGGCTTCACCGGCTGATACGGCTCGAGTTCGTCCCAATCGTCACGAAGGAAGCGGCGGATGCGAGTGTCCACCCTCAACGGCCCTTCAGGCGGCGCTCGGCGGCCGCCGCGTGGCCGCCAAGGCCCTCCGCCCGCGCGATGATCGCGGCGGCGCGGGCCAGCTCCTCGGTGTCGATCTCGGGCAGGTTCACGACGGCGATACTCTTGAGGAAGTCGCGCACGCTCAAGGGCCCGCTCCAGCGCGCGCTCCCGCCCGTCGGCATCGTGTGGCTGGGCCCGGCCGTGTAGTCGCCGAGGGCCTCCGCCGAACCTTCGCCGAGGAAGAGCCCGCCACAATTGCGTACCTTCGAGGCGTAAGCCATCGGCTGTTCCACGATCAGACAGAGGTGCTCTGGCGCATACTCGTTGGCCAGTTCGATGGCGTGGTCGATGTCGTTCACGAGGATGCAGCCGCCACGGTTCTCGAACGCCGCGGCGGCGATCTTCGCCCGCTCCAGCTTCGCCAGCTGGCGGGTGATCGCCCGGTTCACCTCGTCGGCGAGGAAGTGCGACGGCGTCAGCAGGATTGGGCTGGCCAACGCGTCGTGCTCGGCCTGGGCGATCAGGTCGGCCGCCACGAGTTCGGGGTCGGCGCTTTCATCGGCGATGATCATCGTCTCCGTGGGGCCGTAGATGGCGTCGATGCCCACGTCGCCGAAGACCTGTTTCTTGGCGATCGTGACGAACAGCCCGCCCGGTCCGCAGATCTTGTCCACGCGCGGAATCTCCCCCGCCCCGTAGGCGAAGGCGGCGATCCCCTGCGCGCCGCCGGCCTTGAAGACGGCGTCCACGCCAGCAATCTCGGCCGCGACGAGCTTCACCGGCGGCACTGAACCGTCCGGAAGCACCGGGCTCGTCATGTACACCTCGTCGCAGCCAGCCACCCGCGCCGGTATCGCGCACATCAGAACGGTGCTCGGCAGCGGCGCGCGCGTTCCCGGGATGTACAGGCCGATCCGCTGGATGGCGCGCGTTAACTGCCCCAGCCCACCCTGCTGGAAATCCGATACGGCGCCCCGGAGCTGCAACTCGTGGTAGTGGCGGATTCGGCCGGCGGCGAACTTCATCGCCTCCAGCAGCTCGTTGTCTACGGTGTCGAAGGCGGCCCGCATCTCCTCCGGCGTTACGCGCAGGCTCTCCGTCGGCGCCGCCCCATCGACGCGGGTGTTGTAGTAGCGGACCGCGTTGGCGCCGTCCTCGCGCACGTCCCGGATGATCCGGCGGACCACCTCCTCGGGCGCAAGCTCCTGGCCGAACGTCTTGAAGATCGTCTCGCGCACGTCCATTGGGAGCTGGTCGGCATCGAGCGGGGCGCGGGAGAGCAGCGTCCTGCGGCCCTCCTCGGCGTTTCGGATGATCTTCATGAAAGGTACCTTTCAATCACGGTAGTCGCCGCGTCGGTAGAACGGCGAACGAAGCCATCGACCTCATCGTTCGTCACGTGGGCAATGGTCTCGTCGAGCAGACCGGGCAGGCCGTCGAGAAATTCGGACAGCGTCTCGCCCTCTTCGAGCCCCGAGAAACGGAGGTGATTCGAGATCATCGAGCGCATCCGGTCCCAGTCCATCGTCCTCGTCGCCACATCCGTGGAGACTTTGCGCCACCGTTCGAGCGTCTCGTGATCGACGAAGCCGGCGACATCGATCCCCTCGACGGTACAGGCCAGCGCCTCGATTAGGTCGCGTTTCATCTCGGCGTCGTTGCCGTACTTGCGGTCGAGGTCGAACTGTAGGAGCCGGTCCATGACGTTCGCCCGGATCTGGCCGCCGAGTGCGTCGTGGGCCGCGAAGAAACGTCGGTAGACATGCGTTATGTACTCTTCGTCCATCGCCAGGTGCCCGATGTATCCGGCCACCCAGGCCCGCGTCTCCTGGTTCAGCTTCGCCGGGTCGATGTAGCGCCCGTGCGTCCCGAAAAAGGCGCCCACGGAGTCCTGCTCCTCGTCGCTATTCAGATCGAAGAAATGCGTGCTGTAACGGTCCTGGCGGGTGAGGACGCGAATATCCGGCGATGTCGCGCCGAGGAGGTACGCCCCCGGCTGAGCGGCAAGGTCCTCAAGTCCGAGCGAGAGCGCTACCTGCCGTGCCAGAACCATGTGAAGCGTGATCGGCGGCATGGATTAGATCCGCGCGCTTTCGATCGACATCAGGAGGATGCCCTTGCACCCGGCCCGCGAAAGGTCGTCCATCACGCGATTCGCCTCGCTCCGGCGGATCATCGCCTTCACGGAGTACCAGCCCTCGGCCTGCAGCGGCGCAATCGTCGGGGATTCGATTCCAGGCGTTATCTCAGACGCTCGCCCGAGGACGGCGGCCGGGCAATCGTACTCCACCATCAGGTACTCCAGCGCGACGATGCGGCCCTCGATGCGCGTCTTCAGGATCATCACCCCGCCGAGCGCCTCTCGACCGGGATGGGCGAAGAGGGCCGCGTTCGAGACGAAGAGCGGCTCGCCGACGACCCGCAGTCCCGCCTGCCGTAGCGTCGTTCCCGTCTCCACGACATCGACGACAGCCTCCGCTATCCCCAGTTGGACGGCGATCTCGACAGCGCCTTCGAGCTCCACGATGTCGATCTCCCGCGCCGGAAACGCCCGCCGCGTGATCGTCGGGAACGACGTCGCGATCCGCAGGCTGGCCACATCCTCAAGCGTTGTCACGGTCGAACTCATCGCCACCGCCGCGCAGAGCCGTGACTGCCCGTAGTGCAGGTCGAGCAGGAGCCTCGGCGTCAGACCCTTCTCCACGACGAAGTCCTTGCCCGTGATCCCGGCGTCGAGGATCCCGTTCGCGACGTACAGGGGGATATCGCCCGGCCGCAGGAAGTAGAACTCGACTTCGTTTTCGGGGTCGAAGGAGAGGAGCTGGCCGCCCGCTCGCGACGCCCGGTAGCCGCACGACGAGAGCAGCTCGATCGTCGGCTCGAAGAGCACGCCTTTGTTGGGGAGGGCGACCTTAATCATAGGGAACGATACACATCTTCAAGGGTGAGGCCCTTTTCCGCCATCATGCAGGCTACGTAATAGAGGACCTGCGAGAGTTCGACCGCCAGATCTTCGGGCGACTCGTAGCGCGCCGCCATCCAGCTCTCGGCGGCCTCCTCTACCAGCTTCTTGCCAATCCCGTGGGCGCCCGCCGCGAACAGCGCCGCCGTCCCCGAGCCCTCCGGCATCTCCGCCTTGCGGCTGACCGCGAGCTGGTAGACCTCGTCGAACGTCATCCGCTCAGGATAGGACAGGAACGGGCATGGGCCACGCCCGTAACACGGCGCCACCGCGGCCGCCTATCGCCCCACCAACTCGGCGCGGGCGCGCACGGATCGGCGGAACGCCTCGAGCATCGCCTCCACCAGGTCCTGGCGCCGCGTAACCGGCTCGGAACGAACGATCACGCAGGCGGTCGATTCCATGAACGGGTCGAGCATCTTCAGGCCGTTCGCGCGGATGCTCGTACCGGTCTCCGTGCCTTCAATCAGGAAATCGGCGTCTTCCGGGACGAAGCCCTCGCTCGCTCCCGCCACCGGGATGATCGTCGAGTAGCGCAGGTGGTTGTCGCGAGCGAACCGTTCAGCCGTCGCCGGAAACTCGCTCGCGATCCTCACCGGCCGGCCAAGCGCGTTCCAGATGGCCAGCGCTTCCCGCGTTGTCTCCGCCGGGAACGCCTGTTCGACCACGGGGCCGATGCGATAGCGATTGATCCCGAGATCGACGGCCATAGCGACGGGCGAGGCTGGGAACTTGCACACGTGCTCATGCAAAAGGTCGATGCCGCTGATCCCGATGTCGAACATCCCCATCGCGACCAGCTGGGGCATGTCCTGGGGCCGTACCACCTTCACTTCGAGCCCAGGGACGCCGCTCTTGGGGCGCCGCAAGAAGCCCTTCTCCTCGTACCCATCGAACGCGTACCCGGCCGCGCGCAGCTCTCCAGGCGCATGTCGTTGGGCGTGTCCATCCGGGACGGCGAGGCGGACGGCGTCCTGGCTGCGCCCCGGCGCGCGCTCCATCCGGGCCGTTCCTGGGCGCGGCAGCGTCAGCTCCGGTTCGGCCCCGCCGAGCACAGCCGCCAGTGGGCCGAGCACGCTGCCCAGGTCCTCCCGGGCGAGCGCGTCGGCGTTGGCGATGAGCGCCAGGCCGCCGGCGTAGACGCGCCACAGCGGCACAAGCCCCTTCGCGCGCACGGCCGCCGCATCGGCGGCCACCAGGAGCACGAGTTCGGCGTCTTCGGGAGGGTACGCTTCCACGGACCCCGCCACCGTAAGCAGCCGGTAACCCGGGATACGGAGGTGGACCGCCACCAGGTCCCCGAGGTTCGGCAGGTCCGCCACGATCCGCGCGCCGCCAAGGAGCGCGCCATCCGGCAGCTCGCCCTCAACGAGGCCCGACTCCGGCGCCGAGCAGAGCCAGACTTCGGAGCGCGGCCCCGGCAGCGCGCCAACGCGGACGACGCGCTGGAGGGGGAACCGGACCTCGAGCTCCTTCAGCCAGATGTCGCTGCAGATGCCGAGGTGGTAGTTCCCCAGCGCGACCTGAACGGGGATGTCCTTCTCCCGGAAGATCCGAAGCACCAGCCCTTCGCCGGGAAGCTCGGACCGGAGCACGCGCGAGTCCGCTTCGTAGCCCGTAGTGGCGATACCGGCCCGCGCCAGCATCTCGCCCACCGCCTGCCGCGCATCGCCCGTGGGGAGTGCGAACCGTACCGTCATTTCTGCTGCACGAGCAGGCCGACCAGGTCGTCCAGCGCCGTCATCGCCTGGTCGCCGGCCGGTGTCCGGGCAACGAGGCGTTCGCCGCCAACACAGACCGCGAGTTCGGAGCCGTCGGCGGAACCGGCGAAGGCCGCCGGGATGCCGCTCCGGTGGAGGGCGCGCGCAACCGCCATCGCCCGGTCCACGTCGCCCGGCCCTTCCGGGATAACTGGCACCGCCGGGCGGACGCGGCTCGTTGGGCGCAGATGGGCGAGCAGCGTGCCGAGGTCGAGGCCCATGCCACACGCCGTGGCCGGCGTTCCTTCCCCAACCGGGGCGTAGCGGCCTCCACGGCCCCAAACCGCGCCGTCCTCTTCGAACTCGAACACGACACCCGTGTAGTAGGCGAAGTCGTGCGGCATGCCGAGGTCGATCACCACCCGCCGTCCGGAACCGGTGAGCGCCCGCGCCAGGCTCTCCACCTCGGCCAGCGCGGGAAGGACGCCTTCCAGCGCCGGCCCCGCCAACGCCGCCAGGTTCGCCAGTAAGGCCGGGTCCTCCGACCTGCCAGTCGCGACTTCGACGAACGCGGCGAGTTGGGGGTGGGCCCGCGCTTCGCCCCGCAGCGCCGAAAGTCCCTCCCGTTCGATCCGATCAAGCGCGGGCCGGATGTCGGCAATCCCGCTGGCCGAGAGCGCGCCCGCCACCGCCTCAGAAACGCCGGCGTGGCCGAGCCGGATGCGCGGCTGAAGGCCAAGGGCCTCCAACGTTTCGCAGCCCACCGCCGCCACCTCCAGGTCGCCGAGAACCGGTGGCGCGCCGAGGAACTCGATCCCGCACTGCCAGTCCTCACGGTCCTCGGTCTCACTGAAGCGAAAGACGTTCTGAACGTAGTAGAGCCGCGCTGGCCAGGTCAGCCCGCCCTCCGCCGCGGCGCGGGCCACGGGGATCGTTGAATCGGGCCGGAGGACGACGCGTTCGCCGCTCCAGCCGTCCCAATCCAGGAACGAATAGACGCGCGAGAGCATGCGCGGCGTCAACGCACCCGTCGAGGTAAAGAGCGAGTAGGTCTCGATCGTCGGCGTCCGGATCTCGTCGTAGCCCCAGAGGCTCGCCGCCTGACGAAACGCGTCGACCACCCGCCGGAAGGCGTGCATATCGGCCGGGAGCAGGTCGCGCATGCCCTTGCTGCGCTGCACTGAGGGGACCGCCAGAGCTGTCATCTGCCGGAGATCATAGTCTCCGCACGAGAACGGGGCGAAGCCTGGAAGACCAGCCGCCTCCCTCCCGCGCCCGACCCGTTACGATCGCTCCATGGAATCGGTCGCTTACGGCCTGCTGATCGCCGCGCTTGTTCTGGCCGTGCTCGACCTCGTCCTCGGCTTCGAGCCCCTGGGCTTCCTCTCCCTCGGAGCGCTCATCGCCGGCGGGGGGCTGCTGATAGCGGCTGGCGGTCCACCGGGCTGGCTGACGCCGGTCCTCTGGGCCGGCGTTGGGCTCACGCTTGCCGGGCAGGTCTGGAGCTTCGTCCGCATCCGCCGGGCGATGCACGCCGACGAAGCGAGGCCGCTCATCGGCCGGATAGCCATCGCGCGGACGGGCCTGACGCCCGAGGGCGAAGTCGTCGTAAAGGGCGAACGCTGGAAGGCGGTGATGGTTCGCGGTACCGCGCGGGAAGGCGAGTCCGTGCGCGTCGTCGGCGCCGAGGGAAACCGGCTGCGGGTGGAGAAGGAGCGCTGACTCAGCGCGGGCGGACGGAAACGTCAGCGGCGTGGACGTCCAGGCGCTCTCCCGAATCGCGCACCACCAGCAGCGTGCCGTCATCCGCAATCGACTCGGCCCGGGCGTCGTACGGCGGACCAGCCGTTGGCGAGATGACGACGCGCCGCCCAAGGATCATGCTCAGCACCCGGTAACGGGCCGCCGCCTCGGCCGGCGGAAGGGCGATGGCCGCTTCGAGGGCGTTGCAGATGGCGGCCAGGAGGGCCTCGCGATCCGTCGGCCCCCCGAGCTCCCGGCGGATGCTCGTCGCCGTCTCGCGAAGCTCCGCGATGACGGTCGGGTCGCCGTTGACGTTGATCCCGATGCCGGGAAAGGCGACGAGGCCGGCCGGGCCCGCTTCGGCGTCGATCAGCATTCCGGAAACCTTGCGCTCGCCGACCCAGATGTCGTTCGGCCACTTGATTCGAGCTTCGAGGCCGAGCCCGCGAACCGCTTCACAAACGGCGAGCGGCACGAGCAAGGGGAAGCGCCGGTGGCTTTCAACGGCCAGGCGCAGAACGAGCGTGAAGTAGAGGTTCTCGCCCGGTGGGCTGTGGAAGCCGCGTCCGCGCCGTCCCCGTCCCGCTGTCTGCTCCTCGGCGAGTATCAACGTGCCGTGGGCGGCGCCGCTCGCCGCCGCGTCTCGCGCCACCGTCATGGTTGTCTCGACGGTGGTCCGGTAGACCAGCGTTCGGCCGATATCCGCTGTCTGGAGGGCGGCTTCGAATCGGGCGGCGTTGAAAAGCGGAGCGTCCATGCGTGCCTGCGTGTTCGCGCTGGAGATGGAGGACAAGAAAAAGGGACCGGGCGTAGAACGCCCGGCCCCAAGATTGAACTCGCAGCCAAGACCCATCACAGGATCTTAGGAGGAGGTCACCTCCTGCGCCTGTGATGGGTCGTAACTACGGCTACTGTGATCCATGCGCATCACCTCCTTCCTTGCCAACAAGGCTAACGATTCGGGTGGGCGCTCGTCAATACCTTTACGTTAAGTACAGACGAACATGCTCCGTTTCCCTCAGGCGACGGACGATTTTGGATTTTAGATGGCCGATTTTGGATTGGCGGAACCTGCCGGACTTCGTGCCCTTCGCGCCTTCGTGGTTAGCCGCGGAGATGAAACGCTTTCGCGAACTCGTACCAGCCGGCCCCAACGATCTTCAACGAGGCGTTTCCCGGAAGCCGGCCGGCCCACGATTGGGGGTCCCGCTGGTATTCGGCGAGCTTGCGCTCCGCCTCCTCCGGGTCGTCTTCGTCGAACTCGTAGATGGTGAGGTAGCCCGCCGGCGTCGTGCCCGCGAAGCCGCGGGCGAGCCGGTAGACGGTCCCGCTGAGGATGCTCGGGCAGTTGGCCGTGTCTTCCACGTGATTGCCCATATACCACTCGTCGAACTCCTTCTCCATTCCAGGATTGGGTTCGACCATTCCAACCAGAATAAGTTTTGCCATGGTTTGCTCCTTGTTAGCTACTAGCTCCTAGCTGTTAGCTACTAGTGAGGTCGTTCGTAGCCTCACTAACAGCTAACAGCTAGCGGCTACCATCGGTAGACGACGGGCCGTCCTTCCCGCAGGGCGCCCTTCCCGAGGCCGTTCGCGAGGTACGGCGGTTCGTCGCTCTTGATCCGCCAACCCCAGGTGCTCACGATCCGCATCTCCTGGATCAGCCACTTGCCGGCATCCGGATAGGCGCGGAGCGTCATCTGGTAGACGCCGCCACCCCACCCGTAGGCGCCGGATGTCGCGAAGTAGGCGCTCAACTCCGCCTCGCTGCCCTCCACGTTCACGGTTACGTTCGCCGAATGGTGGCGCCCCATGCCGCCGTGATGGGCCGAGTAGAGCTGTTTCAAGTCGTCGCGGCCGTTGAAATGCAGGTCCTTGCCACTTCCCGGCGGAAAATCGATGACGGCAAGGATCGCGTCGGGGGCGAACACGGCGAGGAGATCCTCGAGATGGTCCCCGTCAAGATGATGGAGGTACTCGTTGAACGTGCTCAGACACGCCTCCTTCGCTTCAAGGCGTCCGAGGCGCGCGCGCAGGCTGTTAAGCTCCTCTTCGAACGACATCTATCCTCCTGAACTAGCTGTTAGCTGCTAGCTATTAGTGCTTCATTCGTTGTCTCACTAACAGCTCAGGGCCTGATAGCCGTAGGCTGTTAGCTGCTAGTGGTGTGGTCCGAATCCTTACTAACAGCTAGCAGCTACCTCACCGGTCCGGCGAAGCTGACGTTCTTCATCGGTGGCACATCGTCCCAGGGCGGCGGGCCGTAGATCCGGAGCGGCTCGCCGGTGAAGTCGGGCCGCATGCGGAGGGCTGAGTCGGCGCGCTGGCGCGGAGGGAGCTCGACCGGGTAGCCAACCCAGGCGCCGATGTTCTCGCCCGTTCGTCCGTCTTTCAGGAGATCGATCAGCAACCGCGCTATCTCCTCGGGCTTCATCCAGGTTTTCACGAAGTCCTCCGGTGGCTGCGCGGGCGCCGGCCAGAGGCCACGGAGCATGGGCGTATCGGTGGCGCCCATGGCGATGCCGTTCACGCGGATGTTCTTTTCGGCCAGCGCGAGCGCCCACGGCCCCGTGAACCCGTTGATCGCCCACTTGGAGGCGTTGTAGCAGTCCGTGTTCGGCGAGTTCGTGCCATCGGAGCGGGCGGGCAGGACGTAGTAGGTGCTGATGTTGACGATGTCGCCCCCGCCGCGCTTCACCATTTCGGCGACGCACAGCCGGCCCATCATCATCACGCCCTTCACGTTCGTCTCCATGATCTCGTCGAAATCGGCCAGGGCCTTCTCCCAGGAGTCGGTGACGAAGCTCTGGGTCCACTTCCCGGCGTTGTTCACGAGGATATCGATGCCGCCGAAGCGCTCGACCGCCTCGGCCACGATCGCCTCGCAGTCCTCGCGCTTCGAGACATCGGCCGTGTGGGCAATGACGCCGTGTCCGAGCTTCTCGAGCTCGCGACCGGCGTCCTCGATCCCGGGTTTCAGGTCGAAGGCGACGACGTTCGCCCCCTCCCCGGCCAGCCGCAGAGCGAAAGCCCGCCCCAGTCCCTGGGCGGCGCCCGTCACGATTGCTGCCTTGCCATCAAGAAACGCCATGGCCGTCTCCTACTCGATCACGTGGGTGGTCTTGGCCGGTGGCGTAGGCTGGAGCACGACCTCGTGCCCCACCCACGTCCCGATGTTCTGGCCTGTCCGCCCGCCGGGGCCTTCGCGGAGGATCTGGATCGCGAGATCGCAGACGTCCTCGGGCTTCATCCAGGTCGCGACCACTTCCGGCGGCGCCTTGAAATTGTTGAAGCTTCGGAGCATGTAACTGTCGGTCGCGCCCATACACATCGCGTTGACACGGATGTTGTGCTCCTTCAGGGCCTTCGCCCAGGCCGTGGTGAAGCCGATCACTCCCCACTTGCTCACGTCGTAGATATCCATGCCCGGCCCACCGCCCGTCGCCCGGCCCGGGTGCGTGTGCACGTGATCGGAGGAGATGTTGATGATGTTCCCTCCCCGGCCACTCGCGATCATGTGCGGGATTACCGCCCGGCCGAACATGTAGACACCCTTCAGATTCGTCCCGATCACCTCGCCGTAGGTCGGCAGCGACTTGTCGAGACCGTCCGTGGCGGTGCTGCCCCGCCAGATGCCAGCGTTGCTGATCAGGACATCGATCCGCCCGAAGGCCGCCAGGGCGCCTTCGACGACCGTCTGTACATCCTTCGCCTTCGAGACATCGGCGTCGAAGGCCAGCGCTTTCACCCCGAGCGCTTCGATCTCCGTCGCGACCTGGAAGACCTCTGGCCGGATATCGCAGATGGCGACGTTGCAGCCTTCGTTCGCGAGGGCGAGCGCGTAGTTCCGGCCCAAACCGACGGCGGCGCCGGTGACGATCGCCGCCTGCCCATCAAGAAACCCCATGGTTCACTCCTTTCGCCTCGTC
>JANMTH010000735.1:0-8158 GCA_031390305.1 Thermoflexaceae bacterium | reverse complement strand
TTAAGCGGGCGGGGCGGCGGGGCGGGCCCACACCCCAACCCCACACCCCGTGCGCGGGGAGAGGGGAGAACGGGCGGGCCCGACCCGGAGCGAGGGTTCGCGTATCGTTAGCGGGCCGTGAACGACACCGCCGTTTCCGAGGAGCAGGCCGAGCGCCAGCCGTTCTTTTACGGCTGGGTGATCGTCGCCGTGATGACCGTTGTTGGCGGCGTGACGATGGCGATGGCGGGATTCAACTTCGGCCTCTTCATCCGGCCGATGGAGCGAGACCTTGGGATAAGCCGGCAGACGTTCGGCTGGGCGCTCTCGATGCGCCAGATCGCGGGTGCGGTGACGGGCCCGTTCGTCGGCCGGACGATAGACCGGCGGGGCGCCCGGCTGCTGTTGATCGGGGCGACGGCGGTCACCTGCCTGGGGATGGTAGGGCTCTCGTTCGTGCAGACCGGCTGGCAGCTCATCGCCCTCTTCATCGTGATGGGCGCGGCGGGGATGACGGGCGCGGGCGCGCTCCTCATCTCCGTGCCAGTGGCGAAGTGGTTCGTGACGAAGCGCGGGCGGGCGATCGCGATCATGTCCGTGGGCACGCCCGCCGGGGCGGTGGTCTTTGTGCCCCTGACGGAGTGGATGATCGGACGGTGGGGATGGGAGACGACCTGGCTGATCCTGGCGGCGATGTGCTTCGCGATCGTTGTGCCCCTGGCCTTGCTGGTGCGGCGCCAACCCGAAGACATGGGCCTGCGGCCGGATGGCGCGCCGACGACCGGCGCGGCGGGGCTGGCCGCGACGCGGGCGCACGCGGCGATGGAAGAGGCGAGCTGGACGGTGCGCGAAGCGACCCATAGCTGGACGTTCTGGCGGCTTGTGGTGGTCTTCAGCCTGGTGATGCTGGCGATGGGGAGCGTGGGCCTGCACCGCATACCGCACTTCACGGACGAGGGGATTAGCGCGGGCTGGGTGAGCGCGGCCGTCTCGGCGGACGCGGCCTCGGCCTGCGTGAGCACGTTCATCATGGGCTGGCTGATCCAACGGCGGCCGGCGCGGTTCGTTGGCGCGACGGGGTTCGTCTTCCTCGCCTTCGCGGTCTTCGTGACGATCTTCGCGAACACGATCCCGATGATGTTCGTCTCGATGGTGCTCTTCGGGTTCGGGGCTGGCGGGATGATTCTGCTCCAGGGTTTCCTCTGGGCGGACTACTTCGGGCGACAGCACGTTGGCGCGATTCGCGGCGCCTCGATGCCCGTGACGCTCGTCTTCAGCGCGGCCGGGCCGCCGGTAGCGGGGCTAGTCTACGACCAGGTGGGGAGCTATAACCCGGTCTGGTGGGTGGGCATCGGGCTGATGCTGGCTGGCGCGTTGGTGCTTGCCGTGACGCCGCCGCCGAACCGCCGCAAAGCACCGGGGATCGAGGCCGAACCAGGGCGGACGGGGATGGACGGACAGGCCGTGGGCCAGAGGGCTTAGACGGCCGCGGGAAGGGCCGCGGCTCACCCCTTGATGGCATCGAAGGCGGCCATGATCGCCTTGAAGCGCTGCTCTACCATCACCCGCGTCTCGGGGTGGGTGACGATGTAGAGCTGATTCGTGTGAATCGCGCGGAGGACCATGGCGGCGACCGTCTCCGGCTTCAGCGACGCCTGCGGGGCGTGCTCTCCGGTCGGGTCCTGGCCACGGATGGGCGCGGGGATGGGGCCGCCGAATTCGTCGGGGCGGTTGCGGCCGGCATCGAGGATGCGCGTCTGGACACCGCCGGGGCAGAGGACGGAGACGCCGATACCTTCGCTCGCCAGTTCGCGATGAAGGTCCTCGGAGAGGCCGACGACGGCGTACTTGGTCATGACGTAGCTGCCGATGTTTTCGCCCGCGGTGTAGGAGAGGCCGGCGATGGAAGAGGTGTTGACGATGTGGCCGCCTTCGCCCTGGGCGCGGATGCGAGGGAGGAAGGCGAGGACGCCGTTGACGACGCCCTGGAGGTTGACGCCGCTGACCCAGTCCCAGTCCGTCGCGGTCATCTCTTTGAGCGGCTGGAAGCGGACGACGCCGGCGTTGTTGCAGAGGATATGGACCGTGCCGAACTCGGCGAAGACGGCATCGGCGAGGGCGCTCACCTCTTCGCGATCGGAGACATCGCAGTGGGCGGCGATGGCGCGAACGC
This sequence comes from Thermoflexaceae bacterium, assembly GCA_031390305.1. GTDB lineage: Bacteria > Chloroflexota > Dehalococcoidia > Tepidiformales > Tepidiformaceae > JANMTH01. The sequence goes on along the minus strand of JANMTH010000735.1, from coordinate 6,006 downwards.
CGAGGGCGGCCGCTTCGTCGCGTACCGCCTCGGCGGCGCCGATATCGATATCAGCGACGGCGACGTTGGCGCCTTCGTTGGCGAGAGCGAGGACGAGGGCCCGGCCGATACCGCCGCCGCCGCCGGTAACGACGGCCGTTTTGCCGCGAAGATCTTCCATGTTGGGCTCCTGTGGATGTGGGTGTGAGTGGCGGGGATTCTAGCACCGCGGGCGACGCAACCAGCTGATCCGGAAGCCTGGACGCTACTCTACAGACGATGACGAGCCTTTACCCCGATATCGAGCCGTTCGCGCAAGGGATGCTGGATGTTGGGGACGGCAACCGCGTGTACTGGGAGGAGTGCGGGAACCGGAACGGCAAGCCGGCGGTGGTCTTCCATGGGGGGCCAGGGTCGGGCTGTTCGCCGCTCCAGCGACGGTTCTTCGATCCGCGGGTGTACCGGATCGTGCTGTTCGACCAGCGGGGATGTGGGCGAAGTACGCCCCACGCGGGCGACAGCGAGACGAGCCTGGAGGACAACACGATCTGGCGCCTGCTGGACGACATCGAGAGGCTCCGGGTTGCTCGCGGGATCGAGCGATGGCTCGTCTTCGGCGGATCGTGGGGAGCGACGCTCGCCATCCTCTACGCGGAGACGCACCCGGAGCGGGTGTCAGCGCTGGTGCTCGGCGGGGTAACGACGACGCGACGGCAGGAGATCGACTGGCTCTACCGCGGGGGCGTGGCGCCGCTCTTTCCGGAACAGTGGGCGCGTTTCCGCGAGGGCGTAGACGCGGCCGACCGTGACGGCGACCTGATTGGGGCGTATCACCGCCTGCTGCACGACGCCGACCCAGCGGTCCGCGCAGGAGCGGCCGAAGCGTGGTGTCGCTGGGAGTCGGCGACGATCAGTTCGACGCCCGGTCCGGCGCTTGCCAGCCGCTTCGCCGACCCGGCATACGCGATGGCGTTTGCGCGGATCGTGACGCACTACTTCCGCAACGGGGCGTGGCTGGAGGACGGCCAGCTTTTGGGGGCCGCAGGCCGGTTGGCCGGGATCCCCGGGATCATGGTCCACGGGCGGCTGGATGTGCAGGCGCCGCTGCTGACGGCCTGGGAGCTGAAGCGGGCCTGGCCGCGCGCGGAACTGGTGGTCGTGGAGAACGCCGGGCATTCCGCGGGAGATGCGGGCGTTGCGGAGGCGCTGGTGGCGGCGACTGATCGCTTCGCCCTGGGGGTTTAGACGCGGAGACGCAGAGGTGCGGAGTCCGAGACGAAGGAACAGCGAACGTTTGCCGCTGTTCCTTCTCTCTCCGGACGGCTCAGCGTGTGGCCGTCGCCAGAGCGACCGTCAGGCCCCCTTCGCGGCCCAATCGTAGGCGGCGAGGATGCGGTCGCGGCGCGCTTCGATTTGGGGCCTGTACTCGGGGTGCGTGAGGATCCAGAGCTTGTTCTCCCTGACGGCCTGGAGGACGAGGTCGGCGACGTCCATCGGGTCGAAGCCGACGGCGTCGATACCGGCCTGGACGCGCGCATCGACGGGGCCGGGGCCACCGAAGGCGGTGGGACGGTTGCGCTGGGAGTTGCCGATGCCCGTCTTCACGAGGCCGGGGCAGAGGGCCGAGGCACCGATGTTCTCGGAGGCGAGGTCGATCGCGAGGCTCTCGGTGAGGCCGACGACGCCGTACTTCGCGGCGTGGTAGGGGACGATCCCCTGAAGCGGCACCTGGCCGGCGATCGACGAGGTGCTGACGATGTGGCCACCCTGTTTCTGGGCGATCATCCGGGGGAGGAAAGCCTGGAGGCCGTAGATCACGCCGAGAAGGTCCACGCCGACGACCCAGTTCCAGTCGGCGTCGCTGAGTTCGTGGGCGGGGACGAAGGTTGAGACGCCGGCGTTGTTGCAGAGGATGTGGCAGCCGCCGAGTTCGCTGTAGACGCGGTCGGCGAAGGCGCCCATGGCGGCGCGGTTGGTGACATCGACGTTGGCGGTGAGGGCTTTGACGCCGAGCGCCCGGATCTCGGCGGCGGTAGAGGCGGCGGCGGCGTCATCGACGTCGCAGATGGCGATGTGCATGCCCTGGGCGGCGAAGGTGAGGGCCATGGCGCGGCCGAGGCCCGCGCCTCCGCCGGTAACGACCGCAACTTTTCCCTGGAAGTCCTGCATGGTCAGCTCCCCTTCTTCAGGTGGGCGAGACCCCAATCGTAGGTCTCAAGAATGCGCTGGAACCGCTCTTCGACGGCCGGGCGGGTATCGGGATGGGTCATGATGTGGAGCTGGTTCTCCTTGACGGCGCGGACGACGAGGGCGGCGACGGCGTCCGGCTCCATGCCCGTCTGTTGCATAGCGTTCACCATCGCGGCGGGCGGAGCTTCGGGGCCACCGAACTCTTGAGGGCGGTTCCGGCCGGCGGCGGCGATCTGGGTGCGGACGCCGCCGGGGCAGAGGACGGAGACTCCGATATTGACGGGGGCGAGGTCGTTCGCCATCCCTTCGGAGAGGCCGACGACGCCGAACTTGGCGGTGGTGTACGAGGCGATGCCCGGCGTAGCCCCGGCGAGGATGCCGGCGATGGATGAGGTGTTGACGACGTGTCCGCCGCGGCCGGCCTTCGCCATCCGGCCGAGGAACACCTGGAGACCGTAGATGACGCCGAGGAGATCGACGCCGACGACCCAGTCCCAATCCGAATCGGCCATCTGCTGGACGGGCTTGAAGGTGACGACGCCGGCGTTGTTGCAGAGGATGTCGCAGCTGCCGAGCTCCGAGTAGACGCGATCGGCGAAGGCGCCCATCGCCGCCCGGTCGGTGACATCGACCTTCACGGCGAGAGCGCGGCGGCCGAGGGCGCGGACTTCATCGGCGACCTTGTCGGCGGCCTGTTGTTCGACATCGGCGATAGCGATATTCATGCCCTCGTTGGCGAAGGCGAGGCACATGGCGCGGCCGATTCCGCTCCCGCCGCCGGTAACGACGGCAACCTTTCCGGGGAGGTCTTGCATGTGGCAATCCAGTCGATTTGAGAATCTGGCCGAACGGCCAGTCGCGGAGCGGGAGTGTAGACGGCGAGGGGAGGTGGGGGCAACCCCGCTCGAGAAGGGCGGCGAGCGGGGCACCCGGCGATTGCGGTAGACTGTTTCCATGAACGTGGCAGACCTGACCGTCGAAGAGTTCAAGCGGATCATTTGGGAGGTGGTTGAGGAGGCGCTCTGGGAGCAGGAGCACGACCCCGACCGGGGCCTGGAGATGCGGCCGGAGTACGAGGAGTTGATTCGCCAGGCGCTGGAGAACCCGGGCGAACTGATTCCAGCCGAAGAGCTCTGGCGCAGGGTCGGACGGCGCTGATGCCGCTGAGCGTTGTGTACGGCGATTCGGCCGAACGGTCGCTCCGCAAGATGGACCCTGCGCAGGCCAGGGTGATTCTTCGGCGCATCGACCGTCTGGCGGAAGAAACCGGCAACGTTGACCACACAGCGCTCAAGGGGCGATTCCGGGGCCTACTCAAGCTGCGCGTGGGCGACTACCGGGTGACCTACACGGTCGAGCGGGAGGCCGGGACATTGACCGAGCACCTGGTGGGGCACCGGAGCGAGATCTACGACATCACGTCCGAAGGCGACGCGTAAGCTTCGCCGAATGGGGGCACTCCTGGGTGATGGCACGGACGCCCGCGACCACTGAGGGTCGCGCCTACCGGCGCGATGGTGGCCGACGGGGCTTCAGCAGCACATGCGGCGGACGATTTCGTACATCAGTTCGCAGCCCATGTTCAGGTTCTCGATCGTCAGGTATTCGTTGTTGCCGTGGAAGCCGGCGCGTTCGCCGGGGCTGAGGAGGCAGGGGATGAAGCCGTAGGCGGGGATACCTCTGGCGCGGAGAAAGCGGTTGTCGGTGCCACCGATAGTCATGCCGGGGACGACGACGGCGTCCTCCATCGACTGCTTGATGACGGACTCGATGGTGCGGAAGAGTTCGGTGTCCCAGGGCACGGGCTCGGGCTCGCCCTGGTCCGGGCTGACGAGATCGACCTGGATGCGGTCGTCCGCAATCTGTTCGCGGACCTGGCGGATCCAGTCGTCCTTGGTCTGGCCGGGGAGGAGGCGGCAATCGATCGTGGCCTCGCTCCTGGCGGGGATGACGTTGGCCTTTATCCCCCAACTGCCCATGGTGATGTTCAGGGTGTTGAGGAACTGGGCGTAGAGCTCGGGGGCGGAGCGGATCCGCTCCTCGACAGCGGCGTGGTCGGTGAGGGGCGGGAAGAGGCCGGCTTCGCCGAGGCGTTCGAGGTAGGCCGTGGTCTCGGGGGTGAAGGTGACGCCGCGGTCCCAATCGGCGAGGCGGGCGAGGGCGCGAACGAGATGGAGTGCGGAGTTGTCGGCGTGAGGACGGCTGCCGTGGCCGGGGGTGCCGACGGCCGTGAGACGGAGCCAGGCGATGTCCTTTTCGTTCGTGGCGACGCTGAAGAGCTTCGTCTCCTGGCGGCCGAAACGGTTCGTGCCGCCACCGCCTTCGCTGAGTTCGAACTCAACATCGACGATGTCGGGCCGGTGTTCACAGAGCCACTCCATGCCCCACTCGCTGCCGGCCTCTTCGTCGGGGACGGCGCAGAAGACGATGTCGCGCTTGAGCGGAGCATTCTGCCGGGCAAGGAGGAGGAAGGCGATGATCTGCATGACGCCGCAGCCCTTCATATCGACGGCGCCACGGCCGTAGACGCGGCCATCGCGAATGACGCCTTCAAAGGCCGGCATCTCCCAGTACTGGCTTTCGACGGGGACGACATCGGTGTGGTTGCAGAGCATGAGGGGCCGTTTTGAGCCGTCGCCCTTGAGGGTGGCGACGAGGACTTCGCGGTTGGGGGCGGTCTCGATGTACTCGCAGGGGATCCCTTCGCGTTCGAGCAGGGAGCCGAGGTAGCGGGCGGCGGGCTTCTCGTTCCCCGGCGGGTTCGAGGTATCGATCTGGAGGTAGCGAACGAAGATCTGGAGGGCTTCATCGAAGATCGGTTGCCAGTTCATCGGTCGGTCGCCCCTGGGCTGGAAGGATGGCCGCATCCTACGGGGAGGGTAGGGGCGGCGCCAACCTAACAGCTGATGGCGCCGCCTGGGCAATCCTGGGCCGCCCAGAGGGGTGGTGGTGGGCCGGGATGGGGGCCCCGGCCCACGGGCGGAGAGATGGCTAATCGAGCCCGAAGTCCGGCCCGTCGTCGTCGCGGCGGCGCCCTCGGCCGGACCGGCCATTGCGCTCGTCGTTCCGCGGGTCGTCGTCGTCGTCGTCGCGGTTGCGGTCGCGGCCGGCCGCGGCGTAGCTCTCACCGTTCCGGGGAGCGTCGTCGTGGTGGTCGCCGCCTCCGAGGATCCGGGAGAAGAAGCCGCGGATGCCCTTCTTTGGCGGTTGCGTGCCGTCCCGCGGCTGGCCGCGACGGTCCCGGTCGAAGAGGTCGAACAGTTCGTCCAACATGGGTACACCTCCCGCGGCCCGGTGATGGACACACCCGGCCGCATCCAAAATGGATGAAGCCGGGGTCTCACCGCGCGAAGGTGACTTCGCTTGCAGGGCCGGCGTGTCTCCACGCGTATTGACGGCGGCTGCCGCGCCCGGGGTGGGGCGCCGGTTACTCCCCCTCGACTACAAGACTGATAATACACGATACTCACGTCGTATGTCAATCGTTTTCCACGGAAACTGGCAGACGGGATTCGGAGATCGTTAAGATGACTGGATGCACGTCGATGGCGAACACCGCTTCCCGGCGCCACGGTCCACCGTCTTCGCCATGATCACCGACCCGGAAGTCCTGAAGGCCGTCCTTCCGGGATGCCAGGAGTTCCGGGAGGTAGGAGAAGGCGCCTACCGGGTGGTGCTGACGCTCAACCTCATCGCCTTCTCCGCGAACGTGAGTGGCGATGTCCAGTTCTCCGCCGTCCAGCCGCCGGAGTCGTACCACGTCCAGGTCTCCGGGAGCGGTTCGTTGGGCAGCCTGGACATCGGTGTCGATATGGCGCTGAGCGAAGCGGGCCCGGA
>JANMTH010000089.1:0-2843 GCA_031390305.1 Thermoflexaceae bacterium | reverse complement strand
GTGACCGACCTCGCCCGCCGGGCCGACGACATCGCCGACGCGATCGAGGACATCTTCGGCCGGAGCAACAACCGCGGGCTCCGCTTCAGCCATTCAGCCTGCGAAGAGCTGAAGGGGGAAGCGCAGAAGCTCGCCGTCGCGCAGGCGAAGAAACAGGCTTCGGCCCTCGCCGAATCGACCGGCGTGAAGCTGGCAGGGATCGCCTCGGTCTCCGAATCACTCGTCGCCAACCCCTACGGCCCTTCGCCCATCGATCCCTGCGCCGAGGACATCGATTCTCAGGCGTTCAACGGGTACGGCTACGGCACGCTCGCGGCCTTCGACGCCAAGCCCGAAGTCAAGGTCCCAGCGACCGTCCAGGTCACCTACCGCATCGAATAGCGGCAGGCCCAGGTCGCCACGAGGGCGGCTCGCACAAGCGTGAGCCGCCCTCATCACTCATGCCTTTCGCCTCATCCCTCTCGCCCCCCTCAGGGGGCGAGCAGCACCCGACCGAAGGCCTGGCGGCTCTCGATGTAGCGGTGCGCCTCCGCCGCCTCGGAAAGCGGGAACACCCGGTCGATCGCTACCCTCAGTTCGCCCGAAGCGACCCGCGCGATCAGCCTCTCGATCATCGTCCGCGTCCGCTGGGGCTGAGCGGCGAATTCGGCGCCCAGGAAGACCCCGCTGATCGACCCGTTCTTCTGCATGATCGGCCAGACCGCCGGCAGCTCCGCATCCCGCCCAGCGTTGCCCACCCAGCTGATCCGGCCACGGTAGGCGAGCGCCGCGATGCTCGCTTCCAGCGTCTTCCCACCGACCGAATCGACCACGAGGTCCGCCCCGTGGCCCTGCGTGTAGCGCATCGTCTCCACCGCCAGGTCCTGCGTCCGGTAGTTGATCCCGTGGTCCATCCCGTATTCGCTCAGGCGGCCGAGCCGGTCGTCGCTCGAGGCGGTGGCGAGGACGGTCGCGCCCGCCGCCTTGGCCAGTTGGATAGCGGCGAGGCCGACGCCACCCGCGCCGGCCTGCACCAGCACAACTTCGCCCGCCTTCAGGTGGCCGAACTCGAAGAGACAGTCGTCCGCCGTCCCGAACTCGATCGGGATGCTCGCCGCCACCTGGAGGTCCATCCCCGCTGGCAAAGCGTAGGCCGAACGCGCCGGCACGCTCGCCATCTCGGCGTGCGAACCGTTCCCCATCGTCACCACGACCGCCTGCCCGGTCACGAACTCGCTCACACCCTCGCCCGCTTCCAGCACAACGCCAGCCGCCTGGTACCCGACGACGTGCGGCGACGACACGAGCACGCCGCCCTGCCGGTGGAGCAGGTCCCCGCCCTGGATCCCCACCGCCTTGATCGCGATCACGAGGCCGCCCGGACGGACGCGTGGGTCCGGCACCTCCTCGTACTTGAACACTTCCGGTCCACAGGTCTCGTAATAAACGGCTGCTTTCATGGCGATGCTCCGCTGGAAGGTTCCCCCATTCTACGGCCGCCCTTCGCCCCGAGTACTAACTGGAGAAAGTCCGCGATGATCGAGCGCCGTCCTCTGGCCATGCCACTCCCCTCGCCCAGCGCACTGGGAGAGGGGTTGGGGGGTGAGGGAACCACGCCCGGCAACGCGCGCCAACTTACTCAACTGAGTACGAGCATCGCGAGGCCAGCGACCCCATGGCCCCTTCGTGTCCTTCGTGCCTTTGTGGTTCACCAGCCGAGGCACTACGCCCGGCCGCCCAACAGCCCCTCGTTCCGCAGCACACCGATGATCCGGTCGCGGCCAACAACCCCCACCACCCGGCCGTCCCGGACAACCGGCAGATGCGTCAGGTCTTCGTTCTCCATCTCCCGAAGGACATCGCTCACCAGTTTTTCCGGCGCGACAGCGTGGAGCCGCCGGGTCGGAATCATCGCCTCGCCGGCCGTCGTCCGGTCCCACTCATTCTGAGGGACGGCCAGCATCTGGTAGGAGCTGAGGATGCCCGCGAGCTTCCCCGCGTCCTCTACGAAGTAACAGACGCGCGGGTTCACTTCCAGCACGCCGCGGGCGAGCGACGCGATCGTCATGCTCGCTTCCACCACCGTCGGGTCGGCCAGCATCACGTCGTCGGCGCGGTAACGGCGCAGGACTTCGATAATCCGGCTCTGGACGAGGCTCTGACGCGCCGCGTTCTCCAGGAAGAAGCCCATGAACGCCAGCCAGAGGCTGCCGATCCCCTCCGTCACGTACACCTCCACACCGACCGCGCCGAGGATTCCGACCGCGATCATCGCCCAGGCGATAAAGCGGCCCGTCCACGAGGCGATCGTCGTCGCCAGGAAGTAGTTCCCCGAGATCATCCAGATCAGCGAGCGGAAGACACGGCCGCCATCCATCGGGAACGCCGGAACCATGTTGAAGACGCCGAGGACGATGTTCGTCAGCCCCAACCAGATGAATACAACCTCGAGAGGACGGTCGTTGCCGGCCCCGATAGCCCACCAGACAAGGAGGAAGACACCGCCCAGCACCAGGCTTGTGAGCGGCCCGGCCGCCGCCATCAGGAGCTCCGCCAGCGGCCGCTTCGCTTCCCGCGTTATCTGCGCCACGCCCCCGAAAATGAAGAGCGTGATGCTCTTCACCGGGATCTGGTAGCCACGCGCAACCGCGCTGTGCGCCAGTTCGTGCAGCACGATCGAAACGAAGAACATCACGACCGTCAGCCCGGACATGATCGCGTAGGTCGCGTTGCTCCGGTTCTCTATCCAGGCCGGGTAGATATCCGCCGCCAGGATCCAGGTCACGAACGCCAGCAGGAAGAACCAGCTCGGGTTGATGAGAATCGGGATCCCGAGCAGCGAACCGATCTTAATGTTTCGCATG
>JANMTH010000729.1:0-2518 GCA_031390305.1 Thermoflexaceae bacterium | reverse complement strand
ATCTGGCAGAGCTACGACTTCGTCTGCGCCAGCTTGAGCGGGGCGGAGGCACAGCCATGACCGCGCTCGCCATGGAAGTCCGCCTCGAACGCCCGGCGAGCGCGGTCCCGATGTTGGCCGCCCGCGGCTTACGCAAGCGCTTCAGCGAAATCGTCGCCGCCGACGACATCGACCTCGACGCCTACCGCGGCGAGATCCTCGCCATCCTCGGTGAGAACGGCGCTGGCAAGAGCACGCTCATGAAGATGCTCTACGGCTACTACCACCCGGACGCCGGCCACCTCGAGATCGACGGAAACGCCGTCCGCTTCAGTTCGCCCGCCGATGCGCGCGCCGCCGGCGTGGGCATGGTCTTCCAGAATTTCACGCTCATTCCGGCCCTCTCCGTCGTCGAGAACGTCGCCCTCGTCCAGCGAGGCGGTGGACGCTCCAGCCTCCCACGCGCCCAGGAAGTTCCGGCCGTCGATAGCCTCTCGCTCGCGCCACGGAGCCGGGGGCTTCGCCTCGACCGCAAAGGCCTGGCGCGCGCCATCACCGAGCTCTCGGACCGCTATGGGCTCGAAGTCCGGCCCAACGCTATCGTCCGCGATCTCTCGGCGGGGGAACGCCAACGGGCGGAGATCCTGAAAGTCCTGGCCAGCGGCGCCCGAATCCTCATCCTCGATGAGCCGACCAGCGTCCTCGCCCCGCACGAAGTCGATAGTCTCCTCGACATCCTTCGACATCTGCGCGACGACGGCTACACCATCCTCCTGATCACCCACAAGATGCGCGAAGTCTTCGCCTGCGCCGATCAGGTGACGGTCTTGCGCCGCGGCAAGGTCATCGGCGGCGGCCCGATCGCCGAATTCACCCAGGAATCGCTCCTCAAGATGATGCTCGGCGATCGCGAGAATCAGACCGCGCCCGTGATCTCCCCGCCCGCCGCCGCCCAGGGGCCGGGCATCCGGATCGAGGGGATCACGACCTCTGGCCACGACGGCCGGAACGCCCTCCGCAACGTCTCGATTGACGTTCCCGCCGGCCAGATCGTCGGCGTCGCGGCGGTCGCCGGGAACGGCCAGGCCGGCCTCGCAGATGTCTTGCTCGGCATCTCCCGCCTCCATGCCGGCTCCGTTACGTTCGGTGCCACCGATATGACGAAGGCCTCGCCCGCGAAACGGCTGGCCGCGGGGCTCTGCGTTATCTCCGAAGACCCCGTCGCCCATGCCGCCGTCGGGCCGATGTCCGTCGGCGAGAACTTCATGCTCACACAGGGCCCCCTGGATGGGAACGGGAGCATCCTCCGCCCACGCCGCCTGCTGGCGGCGACGCGCGCGATCGTTGACCGATCACCGTTCCCCATGCCCGCCCTCAAACGCCCGCTCGAAACCCTCTCCGGGGGCAACGTCCAGCGCGTCGTGATCGTCCGCGAACTCCAGTCCCATTGCCGCTTTCTTCTGGCCTACTACCCATCCCGCGGCCTCGATGTCGCGAGTTCGCGGGCCGTCCAACAGATGCTCGTCGACCTGCGCGCCCGTGGCGCCGCGATTCTCCTCGTCTCCGAGGACTTCGACGAGCTCCAGGCCCTCTCCGACGAAGTCGTCGTCCTCTATCACGGCGAGATCGCCGGCCGCTTCGGCCGGGGCTCTATCGAACCGATGACCGTTGGCCACCTGATGACGGGAGGGCGAACGTCATGACCATCGCCCGAACCGTCCGCGCCCGCCTTGGGGGCTCGCCGCCGGGTATCCCGGGGCTGCCGGGGCTCGCGGCGCTCCTCCGCTTCGGGCTCGCCATCGGTGTGGCGATGGCGGTCTTCGCCGTCATCGTTCTCCTCGACGGCACCAATCCGTTGGACACCGTCCAGGTCATGTGGGACGCCTCGATCGGCACGGAGTTCGGCCGTAACGAAGTTCTCGTCAAGCTCATCCCCTTCGGCCTTTGCGCGCTCGCTGTCGCCATCCCCGCCCGTGTTGGGCTGATCAACGTCGGCGGCGAGGGACAGTTTTACATCGGCGCTTGGGCGGCCGCTGGCGCAATCCTCTACAGCGGTGTCTCGGGTTGGCTGCTCATCCCCCTCGCCTTCGTGGCCGGCGCGGCGGGCGGCGGCGCCTGGGCCGGCATCGTCGGCCTTCTCCGCGTGAAAGGCGGCGTGAACGAGGCCATCTCCTCGCTCCTCCTGAATTTCGTCGCCATCCAGTTCGTTAACTACTTCGTCTACGGCCCGTGGAAGGACCCGGACGGGCCGAACTGGCCGTTTTCCGCCCAGTTCCCCGGTTCCGCGATGCTTCCCGTCGTCTGGGGCGACCGCGTCACCGCCGCCGTCCTCTTCGTCGCCGTCGGCCTCGTCGCCATGTGGCTCATCCTCCGCTACACCAAAGTCGGCTACAGGGCCCGTGTTGTCGGCGGCAACCCGCTTGCCGCCGAGCGCAGCGGCATCCCCGTCGGCCGCTACCTCTTCTGGTCGCTCGTGCTCGGTGGGGCCGTGGCCGGGATCGCCGGCATGGCCGAAGTCACAGGAATCCAGGGCCGCCTG
>JANMTH010000673.1:0-7038 GCA_031390305.1 Thermoflexaceae bacterium | reverse complement strand
AGGCGTACGAGGCGCTGGCGCCCATGCCGATCGAGCCGATCAGGCCGTAAACCATGTCGCTGAGAAAGTCGCCGTACTCGTTCGGCGTCACGATCACGTCGAAGCGGGTGGGCGAGATGATCAGCTTCGCGAGGAGCGAATCGAAGAGCTCCTTGTGGTGGGTGGTGTTGCGGTACTCCTGCGCGACCTCGGCGACGACATCTTCGAAGAGGCCGTCGGCGGCCCTCTGGATGGTGTACTTGCTGGTCGAGACGACATCGTGGCGGTGCCGTTCGGCGAGGCGGAAGGCGAAGTGGGCGGCGTGCTCACAGGGGGTCCGTTCCATCACGCGGATGCTGACGGCGGAGTGGTAGCCGAGACGGTGGCCGGCGTCGTCGTAGGTTCCGCCGGTGGCGACGCGGACGACGTGGAGGTCGATATCGCCGGTGTAGTTCTTGCTCACGCCGGGGTAGGAGCGGGCGGGGCGGTGGATGACGGCGAGGCCGAGACGGTCGCGGAGGACCTGGTTGGGGCTCGTCCCGTTCGTGACGGTGGGGTACTTCATCGCCGCCCCGAGGCTGAGGGCGGCCTCGATGCCTTCGTCCAGGGTGGCGTCGTTCGCCTGGCGCGTGGCGAGCGACCAATCGACTGGCCGGAAGGAGACGGGACCGCCGACGGCGCTGTTGAGGGCGTGGACGGCTTCGGCGAGTTCGCCAGCGATGCCATCACCGTTGAGTTCGGCTACTTCGCGCATGGTTGCCCCCGGTTGGTTTGGCTCAAGAGTAGCGCCGCGGTGGCCGGAATCGAATACTGGACCGCCGCGAGCGGGCCTCGCGGAGCCGGACCGTTGCCTCTGTCATGGCTGAGCTCAGCGACCAGATTGGACATCCTGGCATTTAGTCGCCTGACTCGTTCAGTACCTGAGCGGTGAGCCGGGCCTCAAAGGCGTCCAACTCATCGGGGCTGAAGAGCGGAGTGAGGACGTCGTCTCCCAGATCTTCGGCCGGGGCCATGCCGCGGAGGAAACCAAGCTCGATACGCCGAGATTGCGCTGCCGAGGACACGAGCGGGTCGGCTGGGTGCTCATCCCGTGTGATGCCCATCTCCTTGTCTCTCCATTCACTGCCACCCCATGGTGGAAGCGGGTTTCCGCCGGCGGCTATCGTGGCAGCCCAACTCTGTACCGAGAATGCCGGAATGGCGTCTCGGATTCAACGCACACGGCCGGAGCAAACCCAGAACGCCTTGATTAGGGCTTCTGGTTCATAGCTCGTAAAGTTGTGGGTTGCTAGTATCCCCACGCTTCGGCGCGTCATGGGGGCGGCCGCTGGGGACGTGTGCCCCAGAATTGCCACACACAGCGTGTGATCTTTGCCTGGTCAAAGGGGAGTTCCATGCAACTGGCCCAAATTATGGTGCCTGCCGCGGCGATTGCGGCCGTTCTATTCGCGATCTGGCTCGCTTACGACGTTCTGCGGCGCGACAGGGGAACGCCGGAGATGCAGGAGATCGCGGGCACGATCCTGGAAGGCGCCAACGCTTTCCTGAGCCGTCAGTATCGGACTATCGGCCTCATGGCCCTGGTCACGAGCATCGTCGTCTCGGTCATCGTCGGCATCTTCAAGGAATCGACGGAGACTGGGCTCCTGACGGGCATCGCCTTCATCGTCGGCGCGCTCGCATCCGGTGTCTCTGGCTATATCGGGATGTCGATCGCCGTTCGCGCCAATGGCAGGACGGCGGCCGCGGCCCAGAATAGCCTCGCGGAGGCCATCAACACGGCGCTTCGCGGTGGGGCGGTCTCGGGCTTCCTCGTTGTGGCCCTGAGCCTCATCGGCGTGGCCAGCATCTTCGCTATCTACAGCCGCCTGCTCGGCCACTCCATTCAGGAGACGCCGTTTCTGATCGTTGGCTTCGGCTTCGGCGCCAGCTTCGTCGCGCTCTTCGCGCAGCTCGGCGGGGGCATCTACACGAAGGCCGCCGATGTCGGCGCCGACCTCGTGGGCAAGGTCGAGGCGGGCATTCCCGAAGACGACCCGCGGAACGCCGCCGTCATCGCCGACCTCGTCGGCGACAACGTCGGGGACTGCGCTGGCCGCGGGGCCGACCTGTTCGAATCGATGAGCGCCGAAAGCATCGGCGCGATGATCCTCGGCGCCTCGATCTACACAGCGACGGGCGATGCGGAGTGGGTGCTGTTCCCGCTCGTCCTCCGCTCGTTCGGTGTGTTCGCGACGATCGTCGGCATGCTCACGGTGCCGTTCTGGGCGAAGCGCATCTCCGACCCGATGGGCGCCCTGAACGGCGGGTACTGGACGATCACCGTCCTCAGCGTCGGCGGCCTGGCAATCGCGACATCGGCGATGTTGGGCGACGCCTGGCACTGGTTCTTCTTCTGTGGGCTTGTCGGCATCGCTGTCGGCATCGCCTTCGTCTATATCACGCAGTACTACACGGCGGGCGCCTGGCGCCCCGTCCAGGAGATCGCGAACGCGAGCAAGACGGGTTCCGCGACGAACATCATCATCGGGACGGCGGTCGGCTTCGAAACGACGGCTGTCACGGCGATCACGGTTGGCCTCGGCCTCGTCGTCGCCTTTGTCCTTGGCGACCAGGCGGCCGGCGACCTGACGAACGTGAACGGCATCTCCACGGGCGTCTTCGGCACGGCCGTCGCGACGATGGGCATGTTGATGTCGGCGGCCTACGTCCTCGCGATGGACACCTTCGGGCCGATCACCGACAACGCTGGCGGGATCACGCAGATGGCCGCGGGCACGAAGCCTGAGGCCCGCGAGATCACCGATCTCCTCGACACGGTCGGTAACACGACGAAGGCGCTCACCAAGGGCTACGCCGTTGGTTCGGCGGCGCTCGCGGCCTTCCTCCTCTTCACGGCCTACCTCGATGAGGTGCGAGTCGAGATGTCGAAGATCGCGGGTGAAGACCCCGAGCGGTTCGTCACCTTGCAACAGGACAACAACCTCGTACCAGCGGGCGGCGACATCAAGGCGGGCGCCACGGCCGCGATGGCCGATTACGTCGATCGCGTGGAGGCGTTCAAGGACGAGGTCGACGACGACGGCATCTTCAACCAGGCCGAGGCCCACGCACTCGTCATCGCGGACCGCCAGGAGACGGCCGGCATTCTTCAACGCAAGGTAGACGACGGCCAGATCACGCAGGCCCAGGCTGACCCGTTCCTGGATAGCGGCTCTCCCGTTCCGCTTCCCCGGATCATGCCCGTGAACATCGCGAAGGTGGACGTGTTCGTCGGCGCGCTGATGGGCGTGATGCTCGTCTTCCTCTTCAGCTCGCTCTCGATCCGGGCCGTGGGCAAGGCGGCGGGTGGGATCATCGAAGAGGTGCGCCGCCAGTTCCGGGAGAACCCGGGGATCATGACGGGCGAGGTTCGGCCGGACTACCACCGCGCGGTTGATATCACCACGCAGGCGGCCCTTCGCGAGATGGTGGTACCCGGTATCCTGGCCGTCGGCCTGCCGGTGGCTGTCGGCCTCATCTTCCGGTACGCCTACGGTGGCGATGGCAACGAAGGCTGGGCCTCCGTCGCCGGCATGCTGATGGTCGGCACGATCGGCGGGGTGCTGGTCGCGACCTACCTGAACAACGCCGGTGGGGCGTGGGACAACGCCAAGAAGTTTATCGAGTCGGGTGGCCTAAAGGACGATGATGGCAACGTCATCGGCAAGGGCACGGCGACGCACGAGGCGGCGGTAGTCGGCGATACGGTCGGCGATCCGTTCAAGGACACGGCGGGTCCGGCCCTCCACGTCCTCGTGAAGCTGCTTTCGACGACCACGCTGGTGCTCGCGCCGCTGTTCATCAGCTAATGTCGCGGGGCGGGTGAAAACGTCCGAAAGGGGTGGCAGTCGCCACCCCTTTCGCGTGCGCCCCGTTGCGGAGGGAGGTTCGCGCTGGCTATGCTGGCGAGATGAAGACGGCGACGATCAGCGAGGCGAAAGACACGCTCGGAGCGCTCATCGACGAGGTGAAGGGTGGCGAGACGGTCGTGATCACGGAAGGCGGCATTCCCGTGGCGGAGTTGGTCGCCGCGATTCCGAGCGAGACAGCGGAGAGTGACGAGGAGTGGATCGAGAGCCGGTACACGCGTGGGATTCTTACCCGTCCCCGGCGTAGCCCACTCACCGCGGCGGAACTCGACGCGTGGGAGGATCGGATTGTGGGCAAACCCGCGTCTGGTCTCCTCGATGCCCTGCTCGCTGAGCGTGAGGAAGGCCGTTGAGGTTCTGGGACAGTTCGGCGTTGTCCCCGCTGGTCCTTCCCGAAGCGAACTCTCGGGAGATGTTCCACCACTACCGGGCTGACCGTGCGGTAACTGCCTGGTGGGGAACGTCCATCGAATGCGTCTCGGCAATTCGGCGGAGGGAACGAGAAGGGCTGGCTGAGTCGGAAGTTGATGGCGCTCATCGCGCTCTTGTCGAACTAGCGGCACTCTGGACGGAGGTGCCGCCAGCTGAGGCGATACGTTCCGAGGCCATGCGCCTCCTCGGCGCGCACCCGCTCCGCGCGGCAGATGCACTCCAGCTCGCCGCGGCCCTCGTTGCCGGGGGCTCCGAGATCTCTCGCCTCCCGTTTGTCACTCTGGACCGGCGTCTTGGTGTGGCGGCCGGCCGTGAGGGCTTCCGCGTAGTCGGTGTCTGACAGCGGCGGAGTGCGACAGCGTGGCGTTTACAGTGCGTCCTCCATCGGCTATCGTCTTGTCACTATGTCGCGAACGACCATGCACAACGCCAACGTCAAGTTCGACGGTCTCACCAGCAGCGCCCGCGGGTCGTAGCGGCTTCATCCATCCAGGACAAGCCATGAACGGCCCGCCACAACGGCGGGCCGTTTCGCATTTCCTGCAACGGTCAGGGATTGGAGGATCCCATGTGTTCTCTTTGCGTTGAATACCTCGAACGGCAGCCGTCGCCCGCCGCACGGCGGCATCTCGCGGTGAATGCCGGCCGGCCGCTGGCTGCCGCCCATCAGGGCGCGACGCCGCGCCGGGCGAAGGCGCGCCCCCGGCGCTCGCCGTCGCGGCCGGGTTCGCGGCTCCAGCGACGGAGGGGCGAGGCATGATCGCCTACGACCCGTTCGCCGGAAAGCTCGTACGTTTGCGCGCGCGGGAGCCAGAGGATGAGCCGCTGCTCCACCGCTGGTTCAACGACCCGGAGGTGACGGAGCATCTGACGATCCGCTACCCGCTTTCGCACGCCCAGGAGCGAGCCTTCATTGAGGGCGTTTCGGCCCCGAACTACAGCCATGTGAGCTTCGGCGTCGAGACGCTGGCCGAGGGCAAGCTCATCGGCGGCGTGGGACTGGAGCACCAGAGCGCGGAGAATCGCGCGGCCGTGCTCGGTATCGCGCTTGGCGACAAGGGGTACTGGGACGGCGGCTACGGCACCGACACGATGCGGACTGTCTGTCGCTTCGGCTTCGAGATGATGAATCTGCACCGAATTGAACTCGAGGTGTACGCCGCGAATGAGCGCGCGGTTCACGTCTACGAAAAGGTCGGCTTCGTGACTGAGGGGCGGCGGCGCGATGCGGTCTACAAGTTTGGCCGCTACGAGGACGTGCTCATCATGGGCCTGCTGGAGGGCGAGCTGCGGATGGGGTAAGCCAGAGCGGCTGGGGCCGGTTGGACGCAGAGACGCGGAGCGCTGGAGGGGTAGAGGACCTGTTTCTTTCGTCGCTCGCGTTCTCCGCGGCTCCGCGGCACCTGAGTCGTCCGTCAGCCGACGAAGATCGTTGTGTAGTAGTGCTTGCCGTCCGGGGCGGTGAATTCGCCCACGCCGACCCGGCGGAAGTCGGTGTCGAGGATGTTGGCGCGGTGGGTGGCGCTGTTCATGAGCGAGACAACGGCGCGTTCGGCGGCGATGGCCGGGTCGTAGTTGTTCATCGCGAGGTTTTCGCCAGCCCAGGCATAGCTGATGCCGAAGTAGCCGAGGAGCTCGACGTACATGGAGTAGCCGAACGGGTCGGTGTGGCCGAAGTAGCCCTGGTCGGCGAGCTGGCGGGAGCGGATGCGGGCGACGTGCGAGAGCGAGGCGTCGAGCACGTAGGGGGCGAGGCCGGCCTTCGCGCGTTCCGCGTTCAGGCCATCGAAGAATCGCTGCTCTGGACCTGTCGTTCCGCCGGCGGGGGCTTCTGGCAGGTAGAAGTTGGGCTTGTACTCCTGGGCTGAAGGCGGTTCGGCGGCTGGCGGGGGCGTCGCCGGCCGGGCTTCTGGCGCGGCTGGAGCCGGTTGCGGTGCGGGCGGAGGCGCTGGCGGTGCGGCCGTGGCCGGTTGCGGCTCGATGACGGCTTCGGGTTCGGGAGCGGCCACCTGGGCAGGCGGCGGTTCATCAGCGGCGGGTGGCGCCCGGCCAGGCGCCTCGGCGGGTGGGTTCGCTCCCACGGCGGTGTCCGAGGGGGCGGGCGCCGCGACCTCGAACGCCGGGACTTCGTCTGTGATTGGGGAGCGGTTCGTGGCACCGGGGTCGTCGGCGACCCGGCCCGCGCCGGGGTTGGCGAACGTGATCGCGGCCGCGAGGGCGAGGCCAGCCGTCGCCCCCGCGCTCCACAGTCCGAGGCGCTTTCGCCAGGCCAGCCCGAACCGACGTGGTCGCTGCACGTTCCCCACCCCGTGACCCCTACGTCGCCGCGCGGTGGTCCCTTAAGGGTGATCGACCGCGCACGGGTGTTCGCGGCGAGCGAGGAGCGTTGCGGAGGAGTTACGCGTGGGTGACCGGGGAGCGAGCGAGGGTTACTGGCAGCCAGCCTGGCCTGCCGCGAGTGCAGTGCCCGGGCGATCGGCGGTCGTCTCGCGCCAGCCAGCAGGGAGCGGAACGTATTGGCGTTTCGCATCGACGAACCAGAATCCGTTGGGGAGACAAAGGACGCGCAGCGGCGCCGGGCCGCAGTCATATTGGCCCGTCGAAATGAGCGCGCAGAGGGCGAACGAACCCCCGGGCGGAATCGGAGTGGGTTCGGGCGTTGGCGGCTCCGTCGGGGTAGGTGTAGGCGGCGCCGAGGTGGGGGTTGGCGTCGGCG
>JANMTH010000661.1:0-2179 GCA_031390305.1 Thermoflexaceae bacterium | reverse complement strand
CCGATGTCGTGCGCATTGAAGAAGCGGCGGGCGATAGCGTGCGCCGCCGGGGGCCGTTCCTCCGCGGAGAGGAAGGGTTCGAACGGGGCCTCGCCCATCTGCTCTACAACGCGGGAAAACGCAGCCTCGCGCTCGACCTGGGGTCGCCAGCGGCCTGGGAGGCCGTGCGCCGCGTCGCCGGAGCGGCGGATGTCGTCATTGGGCCGCTACGCCGGCACGAGCGCGTGCTGGAGCTCTTCGACGCCCTTGAGGGAGCCGGAGAGAACGCGCCGGGGATCGTCGAACTCGTCTTCCGCCGGGGTGCGCCGGACGAGGTGGCGACGGACCTGATCGCGACCGCCGCTGGCGGACTCCTGGTGCTCGGTGGCTACCCGGAAGACCCACCGAATTGGCCGGCGGGCGAACTCGCCTACAAGCAGGCGTCGCTGGCCGTCGCCGAGGCCGCGATGGCTTTGCTCCTCGAACGAGAAGCCGGCAACCCGCCCGGCCGGGCCGTCGTCAGCCTCCAGGAGGCTGTGAATATCACGACGCTACAGACAGCGAACGCGAACTGGTTCCACTGGCACGGACGCGTGCCGACCCGTCACCAGCCGCTGACGGCGTTCTCGATCCAGCGCTCCGGCGACGGGAAGTGGCTCTCGTTCACGGTCCACCCGCCGAACTGGCCGAAGTACGTCGAATGGGTGACGCGCGACCTCGACGACACCAGCCTGGCGGGGCCGGAGTGGGCCGATGGCATGTACCGCGCGGTAAACGCGGCCCAGATGAGCAAGGTGACGGCCTTGCTCTGCGCGAAGTACACACGGGCGGAGTTGGTGGACGAAGGCCAGGCGCGGGGGCTCCTCGTCCTGCCCGTGAACACGCTGTCGGACCTGGCGAGCGACCCCCATCTCGTCGAGCGGGGGCTGTACGAAGACGTGCCCCATCCGCAACTCGGGGAGAACGTGCGGATGCTTCGCTCGGCCCTCCTCGCCAATAGCCACGAGACCCACGCGGCGCCCGCGCCGGCGCTGGGGCAGGACAGCGGAGCGGTTCTCCGGGAATTGGGCGGGTATGGCGCGGCTGAGGTGGAGCGGCTTTTCAGTAACGGCGTGGCTCATGGCGAACGCGGAGCACCAACGGCCCAGGCCGCCCGCACGGCGCCCGCGCGGAGCACACCCGGAGGGTCTACGGAGCGGCGTCAGCCACTGAAGGGCGTGCGCATCCTCGACTTTTGCTGGGCGATCGCAGGTCCGCTGGGCACGCGGCTGCTCGCTGACCTCGGCGCCGACGTGATCAAGGTTGAATCGGAGTACCGTCTCGACCCGATTCGCTACATCGGCGTCCAGCCCCCCGGCGAAATGAGCTGGAACACGAACGGGCAGTTCAACGACTGCAACGCGAACAAGCGGGCGATCACCTTGAACCTGAATACGCCGGAAGGGATCGATGTCGTCCGGCGCCTGGCGGCAACCGCTGACATCGTCACTTCGAACTACACGCCGCACCGGTTGGAGCGCTGGGGACTGGGATACGAGGCGCTCCGCGCCGCCAACCCGAAGGTGATCATGGCGAACATGGCGGTGATGGGCATCCGCGGCCCGCACGACGGCTGGCGGTCGTACGGGAACGGGATCGTGGCGCTGTGCGGCCTGGGCCACCTGACGGGCTTCGAGGGCCGGGACCCTATCGGCATCGGCACGCTGCATACGGACTTCACGGTGCCATACTTCGCGGCCATGCAGATCATGGCGGCGGTACTGCGACGGAGACGGACGGGGAAGGGGCAGTACCTGGAGCTCTCGCAGTACGAGGCGTCGGTCCACCTGCTCGATACGGAACTCCTGAGCTTCTTGAACGGCGGCGCCGAACCGGGACGGATCGGGAACCGCTCGCCGCGGATGGCCCCGCATGGCGTGTTTGCGGCGGCGGGCGAGGACCGCTGGGTCGCGATCGCCTGCCGGAGCGATGAGGACTGGCGGGCGTTGTGCGCCGTAACCGGGCTGTATGGGCCGGAGACGCTCGCGGGCCGCCTGGCGGAAGCCTCACGCATCGAAGCGGAGCTTACGGAATGGACCGGAAGGCGGGAGAATTGGGATTCGGCCGCGCTGTTGCAGGCGGCGGGCGTGCCCGCGAGCGCGGTGGAGGACCTTGGGGAGCTGCTGGGGCGCGACGTCGCGATGAACGGGGACTATCGCGA
>JANMTH010000659.1:0-15015 GCA_031390305.1 Thermoflexaceae bacterium | reverse complement strand
CCCCCACCCAGAGTCAGCGGGCTCGCCTCGCCCTCCGCCTTCGCGCGCCGGTGCAGGCGTTCATCCAGACGGAAGCGGCGGCGGGGTTCATTCTCGTGGCGGCCGCCGTGGCCGCCCTGATCTGGGCGAATACTCCCTGGGACGGCGCCTACCGTGACCTCTGGCAGGCGAAGGTGAACCTCGAAACCGGGCTGTTCACGGTCCGCGAAGACCTCGGCCACCTCGTGAACGACGGCCTGATGGCGATCTTCTTCTTCGTCATCGGCCTCGAGATCAAGCGCGAACTCCTCTTCGGCCAGCTCGCCAGCCGGCGGCGGGCGGCGCTCCCCGTGGCGGCGGCGGTTGGCGGCATGGCCGTTCCCGCGCTCATCTACGCGGCCTGGACCGTGGGCGGCGACGGCGCCCACGGCTGGGGCATCCCGATGGCGACGGACATCGCCTTCGCCCTGGGCGTGCTCGCCCTTGTAGGCCGGCGCGCGCCCTTCGCCCTCAAAGTCTTCGTCCTCGCCCTCGCCGTGGTCGATGATCTCGGCGCAATCGCCGTCATCGCCGTCTTCTACACCGGCGAGCTTTCGCTGACGGCGGCGCTGACCGCGCTCGGGATCCTCGCCGTCATCCTCGGCGCCCGCCAGGCCGGGCTTCGCAGGATCGATGTGTACGTCCTCCTCGGCGCGCTCTTCTGGCTGGCCGTGCTCAAGTCGGGCGTGCACGCCACGGTCGCCGGCGTCGTCCTCGCCTTCCTTACGCCGGCCCGCGCCGGCGCCGATGTCGAGACCTTCGAAAACGAAGCCGAGGGCCTGCTCCAACGGCTCCGCGAGACGCAGGCCAGCGAAGAGGAGGACGAGCAGACCGTCCTCCACCAGTTCGAGGCGACGCTCCGCCGGAGCGAATCGCCGCTCGAACGGCTGGAGCGCCATCTGCACCCGTGGGCCGTGTTCGTGATCGTCCCGATCTTCGCCCTGGCCAACGCCGGGCTGGATCTTGGCGGTGGCGCAATCCCCGATGCCGCCGGGAGCGCGGTGACGGCTGGGGTGGTCTTTGGCCTGCTCCTGGGCAAGCCGCTCGGCATCCTGCTCTTTAGCTGGCTCGCCGTCCGCTCCGGGCTGGCCGTCCTGCCCGAAGGCGTGGCCTGGCGTCAACTGGCGGGCGCGGGAATGGTGGCCGGGATCGGCTTTACCGTCTCGCTCTTCGTCACCAGCCTCGCCTTCGAATCCGCCGCTCTCCAGGAGCAGGCGAAGATGGGCGTCTTCGCGGCCAGCCTCGTGGCGGGCCTGGCCGGGTACGCGCTGCTGCGTTGGGGCGGAAACAGAGCGGCGCCGACTCCCGGCTAACCGGGGACGGCGCCAACCGTGTTCGCTGGACCTACTTGGGCGCTGCCTTGTCGGCGGAGCGCTTGGCTCGGGAGGCCTCGACTTCGGCCTCCATCAGGTCGCGGTTCATCCGCTCCTGTTCGGTGGAAACGGCCATTCCCGAACTCACCATCTTTTGGGCGTCGAACCCGGCCTTAGTAGGACGCTCCGGTTCGCGGCGGAGGATCTTGCTGATCAAGCCCATGGCTGCCTTCTCTCTCATCGCTTCTGTCTATTACTCTGCGAAGCGGTGTGAATCGCACAGTACCATAGTCGTCAAGCGGATCGTGGCTCCTTTACGTGGGAATTCCGTGGCGGCCTCCGGCGGCCGCTGAAAAGGGGCCGGCATGGACCGGGCCCCTCTTCAGGTCGTGGCGAACACGGAGCGGCCAACGGTCTTACGGGCGCACGCCCGTGAGCTTCGCCAGCTTCACCGTGTTGAATAGGGCGAGGCTGGCGTACCACTTCACGCGGATGCGCGTCGCGTCCTTCGTCTCCAGGCTGCCGACCCGTTCGA
This sequence comes from Thermoflexaceae bacterium, assembly GCA_031390305.1. Taxonomy (GTDB): domain Bacteria; phylum Chloroflexota; class Dehalococcoidia; order Tepidiformales; family Tepidiformaceae; genus JANMTH01. Next base: position 13,149 of record JANMTH010000659.1, on the reverse strand, counting down.
CGGTGAGGCCGCCCGGCGCCGTCAGCCCGCTCAGGCCGCCATCGCCGAACTGCATGGCGTAGATCGTGCTGCAATCCGTGCTCGTGCCGACCGTCTGGGCATCGCTGATGAAGTCGTTCATCCCGATCGGGATGCCGTCGTAGAACTGGAGCATCTGTCCGAACTCGTCGCGATCCGCCTCCAGGAAGCTCCCCGAAGCGCGGGCGAGGACGTTGAGGCTGCGCCGCGTCCGCCGGCTCATGAGCAGCATTTCGGGCTTGCCGCCCTTGATAGCGTCGACCAGTTCATCCAGCTTCGCGAGCGCGAGGGTCGCACCGTTCACGCCCATGCTCACCGTCTGGCCGGCCACGCACAGCCGATCGATCCCGTCGAAGCTCTTCGGGTTCGTCGTCGCGTTGCCGTTCACGAAGGTCGTATCGAAGAGCGTCCGCACGGCTCGCGCCTTGATCTGGACGATCGCCGCCTCCAGGTCCTGAAGGTTCGAGCGGGTGGACTTCAGGAAGTTGTCGATATCCGCGTCGCCGCCCATCACCTTCAGGTTCGAAGTGATCTGGGTGAAGGTTGGCGTGTCCTCGGTCCAGGTGTCGCCGACATCGAAGAAGGCGGCCGTGGGCGATACGTTCTCGCGGTTGTAGGTCAGACCGTTGCCGACGATTTCGACGAACGGCAGGCGCTGGATGATCGGGCTCTCCTGGGCGATCGTCTCGATCACGCCGGTCGCCAGGGTGTCGTTGCTGAGCTTGCTCGCCTCGACGAGGGTGAGGGCCATGTGGTTGGTACCTCCGATTGGGTTGAAGGCATCGTCCGCGGCGCCGGGGTGAACCCCAATGGGGGAACGTCACGGCGCGCAGGGCACACGCCGGAGGCCCGCCCTGGTAAAGGTGTTCGCCGCTGCTAAGGGTGTTTACTGATAGGTCGGTAAAACACTCGATGCGACAGTGAGGGCGAGCGAACCCCTGGTATGGAGTCCGCCGCCTGTTCCGCTCGTTTCTCCGCCGTTTCTCCGAGGTCTCGCGAATGCACACCGCGCCGGCGCTCTGGCTCGGTCCAGCGCTCGTCGCCGTTGCCGGGACGATCCTCACGCTGCTCGCCCTCACGAGCGAACGGAGTGCGGGACGGAAAGCGGCCGACGCCCATCTTGACCGGATCGTGGAACGCGCGGAGGCGGCGATCGCCGCTCGCTTCGAAACCTACGAAGACGCACTGATCGCCGGGACCGCGCTCTTCGCCACGAGGGACGGCGTGACTTCTGACGAATGGCGACGTTTCACGGAGACACAGGACGTGACCGGACGCTACCCCGGCATCACCGGAGTCGGCGTGATCTACCCCCTGGCCGCCGCCGATGCTGGCGCATTTACGGCCGAGGCCCGGGCGAACGTCGATCCGGGCTTCGCGATCCGGCGGTTCGATGGGGCGCCGGAGTTCGCCGACCTCTTCGTCATCACCTACCTCGAGCCACGGGCCGGGAACGAGCCCGCCATCGGCCTCGATGTCGGCGGCGAGGCCAACCGCCGGAAGGCGATCGAAACCGCGCGAGACACCGGCCGGACGACGATGACGGGCAGCGTGACGCTCGTGACGGACCAGGCCAGACGGCCCGGCTTCCTCGTTTACGTCCCCTTCTACCGGCCCGGCGCGCGGCTCGAGACGGTGGAGGATAGGCGCGCCGCCATCAAGGGGTTCGTCTACGCCCCGTTCGTCGATGAACTGTTCCTCGATGGCATCCTCGGCTCCTTCTCGGACGACATCGACATCCAGGTGACAGCCGAAGAAGCCGGCTTCGCGGGCACCCTCGTGTACAGCGCTGGCTTCCCGTTCGAGGCCGGCGATGCGCATCGCGCCAGCCGTCTCTCCCTTGGTGGCCAGACGTACGGGCTCCGCTTCCAGCGCGCCAGTGGCTTCGCCTCAGGCTACAACGGCGCCAACTGGATCCTCGCCACCGGCATTCTCGCGACCTGCGCCGTCGCCGCGATACTCACACTCCTGGTGCTCGCGGCGCGGCGCGCGAAGCAACGCGCCGTCATCGCGGAGCTGACGGCCGTGCATCGGGGCGACCTCGTCAATCTCGCCTCGCACGAGCTTCGCAACCCGCTCGCGATCCTCAGCCTTTCGGCCGAGATGCTGGAAGCTGAGGCCTCCGTCATCGGTTCGCCCGAACTCATGGAGACAGCGGCGGCGGCACGCGCCGCCGCCGGCCGTGCGGAGGCCCTCGTCAGCGAACTCCTCGATCTGAGCCGCATGGACGCTGAACGCCTGCACCTGGACCTCGCGGCCATCCGCCTCAGCCCGGCCCTCGACGAAGCGATCGCACTCACTTCCTCGCACTGGGGCGAACGCCCGGTCACCTTCTCGGGCGCGCCGGCTGGCGGCCACACGATCCTCGCCGATTCCGGCCGCCTCGCGATCGTCCTCCGGAACATGGTGGACAACGCCTTCAAGTACTCCCCGGAAGGCGCCGAGGTGACCATCGCCGTCGAGCCCTATCGCGACAACGAACTGGCGATCACGGTGAGCGATCGCGGCGACGGCGTTTCCGAAGCGGACCGCGACACCATCTTCGAGCGCTTCAGCCGCGGCGGGGCGGCCGCCCACACCGGCGGCCTTGGCATCGGGCTCCATCTTTCGCGGGAACTCGCCAGGCGGATGGGCGGAGATCTCCAGCTCCTGCCGGGCACGCCGGGCGAGGGCGCCCGCTTCCGTCTCCTGCTCCGCACCGTGGCCGCCGCCCCCATCCGGGAACCCGCGCATGCTTGAGACAGCCGCCCCGCCGGGCGGCGAGGGGCTCTCCATTCTCGTCGTCGAAGACGAAGTACAGCTCCGCAAGCTCATGAAGCGGCTCCTGGAAGGCGTGGGCTATCGCGTCCGCACGGCGGGCGATGGCCGCGCCGCGCTCGCGGCGCTTGCCGCCGAAAAGGCGGACCTCATCCTCCTCGACTACAAGATGCCGGTGCTCGATGGGCCTGGCTTCCTTGTCGAAGCGCGCGACCGCGGCATCGCCACGCCCGTCATCCTCGTGACCGCATCACCCGAAGCGTTCGAACTCCGGAACCGGTTCGGTTGTGCCGACATCGTGCCCAAGCCGTTCGGCATCCCGGTGTTGCTGGCGGCCGTAACCCGCGCTCTCGCCCACCACCGTCCCGGCCAGCCAGAGGAGGCCGGCTCGCTCCCAATCTAGATCGCGCGGGCGCCCGCTACGGCGCCGTGGACACCCTCGCGTAGTCGGCGAGCAGCGGCGTCAGCCGGGCCACGACAAGCGGGAGATCGGCGGGCGGGCAGTAGACCATCGCCCGGAGCCCTCCCGCGCCATCTTCGCCGACACGGTCGTAGCCGCGGATGAAGCGCCGGAGGAGAAGAGCCGCCATCGCCGCGTGCTCGGGCTTGAGCAAGCGGATCGCGATCGGAAGGGCGACGCCATAGCCATCGCTGATCTGCCCCTGGTACTTCGGCAGCCCCAGCAACGGCCCGCGCCCGGTTGCCTGGGCCGCCCCCAGGAGCCTATCGATAGCGCCAGCGACCTGCTGGGGGGAAAGCGGCGAGGCGAGAAATTCGGCGGCCCCGGCGCGCATCGCCGCTACCGCGTCCTCCAGGCCATCGGTATGGGCCACCACCGCGACCCTCGCCGAAAGCTCCGCCGGAAGCCGCTGGATGAGCTGCTCGGACGAGCGTTCGCCTGGCCCGACGAATCCAACGTACCCCTCGCGCAGCGCGTCCGGCATGCGGCTGACCGGCAGCTCGATGCTCTGGAAGCCGTTTGCCTCGACCGTCGTGGCGACCACCATGCTATCCATGGCCGAGAGCCGGGAGGTGGCGGCACTGGCGCCGATCAGCGACCGCCAGACGCCCATCGGGCCTTCAGCCTGGCGAGCGCTGGCGCCGCGCATAGCCGAAGGATCGTGCACGACGCTCTGGAGCCAGGCGGCGCAGTAGCCGCAGAGCCGCTGGTGACGGATGGCGACCGTGTGACGCGACCGTCCGGCCTGCGTACTCGCCGAACCGGGGACAAGGTCGACGGCGATCGCGACGCCACGCAGCGAAGCCTGACAGTAATCGCAATCGTTGCCCCCGTTTCGCCGGGCGGGGCCTCGCGCCGGAATGCCGAGCCGGCCCTGGGGGTCGCCACGGCCGTTGGCCGCGGTCTGCATCAGTTCGCCGAACCACACCGCACACTGATCGCAGAGGTCGGCCCGCCCGAGCGCGGCCACGGGATGCCACAGCGTCTCCGTCGTCAGCACCTCCCTCCCGAAGCCCAGCTCGACCGTCGGGGCGGCCGTTTCGCACATCTGGCAGTTGGTGTTCGCGGTGTTAGCGTCCAAGAAGTTACGTCCTATATGGGAAGTTCCCAAATGGGAATTAAAAGAGTCTGCGGCCGGCCCGGCCTCGCGATCAACCAACCGGCTACTGAGCCTCCCTTCGACAGGTAAAGAACCCGGCCAGGCGGAGCTGAGAGCGGGTGTCCAGTACAGCCGCTCCGTGATCCGCTACACTCCCGCCCACTGAACCAAGGAGGCCACCGCCATGACCGACCATCCGCTTCCGAGCGAAGCTGAAGTCCTCACCTACTTCGAGAAGTGCAGCAACTGGGGCCGCTGGGGGGCCGACGACAACGCCGGCACGATCAACCTGATCACGCCGGGAGTGCGCAAGGCGGCCGCCGGCCTTGTCCAGAGTGGCCGCGCCGTCTCCCTTTCGCGGCCGTGGAACACCGTTGGCGGCCCTGGCAACTGGAACCCGGCCCAGCACTACCTCCGCTTCAACGACGCCTTCTCCGTCGATTACATCGGCATCCTCTTCCATGGCTACGCGACGACTCACATCGACGCCCTCTGCCACATCCTCTGGGAAGGGAAGATGTACAACGGGAAGCCCGCTTCGGACTTGACGGCGATGGGCGCGAAGTCCGGCGCCGTCGATGCCTGGAGTACGGGTATCACCACCCGCGGCGTGCTCATCGACATCCCCCGCTTCCGGGGAACGGAGTATGTGACGATCGACGCCCCGGTCCGAGGCTGGGAACTCGAAGCGGCGGCCAAAGCCCAGGGCCTCACCCCCCGGCCGGGCGACGCCGTCCTCGTCTATAGCGGGCGCGAAAAGTACTACGCCGCGAATCCCCAGGCGGTGCCCGGCGTCCGCCCGACGCCCGGCCTCCACGCCGACGTTTGCCCGGTGCTGAAGGAGCACGACGCCGCCCTCCTCGGCTGGGACTGCCTGGATGCCAGCCCCGGCGGCTACACGACGTTCGACGCGGCGCCCGGCGGGCCCGTCCACATCCTCACGATCGTCTACATGGGCATGCCCCTGCTCGATAACGCGCTCCTCCAGCCGCTGGCCGAAGCCTGCGCCGAAGAGGGCCGTTGGGAGTTCCTCCTGACGGTGAACCCGCTTCATATCCGCGGCGGCACGGGCTCGCCCGTCAACCCGATCGCGGTGTTTTAGTGGCCATTGGCGGTTTACTGCTGGCGCCCATCCAGGTTAGCTTCGGCGCCTGCCCGGTTGCGGCGGTTAGGCCCTCACCCGCCGGACCCTCTCGGGTCTGAAAATACTCCTGGATGTCCCGAAGTTCGCAGCTTCGACCCCTCACCCCCGGGTAGGGATTCTGCTCTCCCAGTGCGCTGGGCGAGGGGAGAACGGCGGGCAGCCGAAACATTAATCTTTCGCCCCTCTTCCGCCGGGCTCCGGCTGCCGATCTTGAATGTGACGGGGCCGCGCAGTCGACGTAACCGCGTCGCGCCGTACGGCCGCTCCGACCGGCGTAGCGGCTGGCGCGTCGTAGAATCCGGCCAACGCCTTCGCAGGAGCAACCGCCGTGCGGTTCTGGTTCCACCGACGCAATCCCGCAACCGCGGCTCTCAAAACGGAGGAGGCGCTCATGTCTTCATCTTCCGCGGCGGCGTTCGCCGAACGGCCGATGGCTCCCGAAACCGCACCTGCGCCGATCGCCGAGATCGCCCAGATCCGCGACCGTCTCCATGGCCCCCTTCGCCAACAGGCTACGGGCGGCGATGTCCGCGCCGAACGGCTCTTTAAGAAGATCCGGGGCGAAGTGGATGAACTCCGCGCTACCCTCGACGCCATCCACGAAGTTTCGGAAGAGCTGACCGAACTCGACCTCGACGCCGTCGCCGAACACCCTGAGGCCGCCATCCAGCTCCCGGCCGCCGTCCTTGTGAAGGGCCTCATCGCCGCGCGCGAGGAGCAGCTTCGCCTCAAGCGGCGCTCCCGGAAGGTCCGCGTCCGGAACGGCAAGCTGTCCGCCGAGGTGCGCAAGCTCCGCCAGGAACGCTCCTACTTCCGCAGCCGCATGCTCACGTTCGAGGAAGTGATCGCCGCCCTGCACGCGAACATCGAAGACCTCCGCATCGGCCGCGATGGCCACCAGGCGATCGGCCCACCGGCCGCTCCTCGGGTCCTCCGGCCCGGCGCCGCGCCCGACGCGATCGCGCCGGCTGAACAGGCGTGAACGCTCACACGACCCTCGCCCTCGCCCCCTCAGCCCCCACGCGCGCCGTGATCGCGCTCGAAGCCGCCAGCCTCCGCGCCGAAGCCGAACTGCGTTACGGCGAGGTCGATCTCCTCGTCGCCGCCCTTCGTGACCATATCCAGGACCTTCGCCACGAGCGCGACGTGCTCTTGAGTGAAGTCGCCCGCCTGCGCGACGACGTTCGCCGGACGCGCTCTCCCTGGCTGGAGCGCGGGACGAAGGGGAATCGGTAGTCGGTAGTCGGTAGTCGGTAGTCGGTGAGAGTGTGCGATTTAACGACTGACTACTGGCTCCTACCGCAGCGCCGCCCGCAAGGCCGAACTGGCCCGGTCGATCACGAGGACGGCACAGAGCGTCACGAGGATTGCCGTCAGCAACGAGCGGTACTCCAGGAGCTGCACGTAGCCCAGCAGGTAGAACCCGATGCCTCCCGCCCCGACAAAGCCGAGGATCGACGAGGCCCGGACGTTGTATTCGAACATGAAGAGGAGCTGCGAGATGATCCCGTTCGCCGCCTCCGGGAGGAGCGCCCAGCGCGCAAGCTGCGCTCGCCCGCCGCCCACGCCGCGCACCGCTTCCAACACTTCGCTATCCACCCCTTCGAACAGCTCGTAGAGGTTCTTACCGAGGAAGCCGACGGTGTACAGCGCTATCCCAAGCGTCCCCGCCGCCGGACCCAGGCCTACGGCAACGACGAAGATGATCGCCCAGAGGATCGACGGAATCGTCCGGATAACGGCCAGCACCAGCTTCACGGGGGCCGTCAGGAAGGGCGGCGCCAGGCTCGCGGTCGCCAGCAAAGCGAGTGGGAGGGCGAGGGCGAAGCCAAGGACGGTGCCGACGAACGCGATCTGAAGCGTCTCGAGGAGCGCCCGTACCAGTTCCGAAACAACGTCAGGGTCCGGCGGGAACATGTCCTGGAAGAAGATCCCCAGGTTCCGCAGACCACGACGGAGCCGCGTGAAGTCGAGCAACCCGACATCGCGCAGGGAGAGCACGAACAGCGCGGTGAGCGCCGCCAGCCCAAGGCGAACGGCGTAGCGCTTCAGCATCACACGCGGATGACCGCCGCCAGCTCCATCACCGCCACATCGGCCACTTCGGCGTCGAGCACCTTGGCGCCATCGCGAAGGACGATGACGCGGTCCGCGAACTCCTCGACCATGTCCAGTTCATGCGTCGTCATGACGACGGTGACGCCTCCGGCCACGATCTGGCGGAAGAGGGCGAGGATGTCGCGCGCCGTCGTTGGGTCAAGCTGCGAGACGAATTCGTCGGCGAGGATGACGGCCGGGCGCTGCATCAGGGCGCGCGCGATCGCCACCCGCTGGCGTTCGCCGCCGCTGAGATTTCGCACCCGCTCGCCGGCTTTGTGGGCGATGCCGAGCGATTCGAGCGTGGCCCGGGCCTCGGCCACCACGGCGCCCGGGAAGAAGCCGAGAAAGGCCCGCCATGCCGGCACGCGAGCGATGGCGCCCGTAAGCGTGTTCTCCATCACCGATCGGCCGCGCACCAGGCCGAGCTGCTGGGGAATGTAAGCAACCCGCGGGTCGAGCCGCCAGCCGCCACGCGGCCGCGAACGTCCGAGCACGGTCACCTCGCCCGCGCGCGGCTGATCGAGCCCTTTCACGAGGCGCAGGAGGGTCGTCTTGCCGCTCCCGCTGGCGCCGAGGATAGCCGTCACCCGGTTCGCGGCGATATCGACCGAGACGCCTTCGAGGACTGGCGCTCGCTTTCGGTAGTGGAAGCGGATGTCGCGCAGTCGGATCGCGCACGCAGCCGCCCCCGGCGCGGCGACGGCCAGCGCGGGCACGGACAGGGCGGCGGTGGGAGGAGCGGAGGCCATAGCGCTACTGTAGTTTCTCCGTGAAGGTGGCCCCGGTCGCCGCCAGATACTTCGTCAGCGAGCCCAGGTGCTCATCGCTCGTCGTCGGCTTAAACGATATGAAGATGCCGGAGATGAACTTCCGCATGAGGTCGCGGTTCTGGGGCTGTCCGAGTTCGAGCAGGGCGTCCTTGAGCCGCGTCCGCGCCGGGTCCTGGAGCTGCTTCGCGAAGACGACACCGTGGCTGGGGATGGGGCCCTGCATCTCGATGACGCGGGTCTCCGCCAGCACTTCGCGATAGAGCTTTTCGGCCACGTCACCAGCGATGACCGTCGCCTCGACCTGTCCCGCCTTCAGCGCCTCCCACGACTGGGCGTAGCCACCGGAGTAGAGCACCTCGCCGAAGAACTTCTTCGGGTCGGCCTCCTTGCCATCCGCCGGGAGGTAGCCGAGCTCGATCAGGCGAGCGACCGGAGCGACATAGCCCGAGGTCGAAAGCTGGCTGGGCATGCTCACCTTCTTGCCGCGAAGCTGCTCGAGGCTCGTGATCGGGCTGTCCTTCTTCACCACCCAGTAGGAATAGTAGAACGGCTCCTCCGTCTTCTTGTCGCCGATCACGACTTCGCGGACTTCGGCCAGGACTACCTCGGCGCCAGCGAGCTTGCGGGCCAGGGCGGATGGCCAGGCGCTCATGAAGGCCGCATGGGCGTTGCCGAAGCGCAGCGATTCGATCACCCCGGCGAAGCTCGTCGGAAAGACGAGTTCGACTTCCCCATTGACGCGCTGCGAGAGGAACTTCTCGATCTCCTTCGCGTCGGACGTCAGCTTCTCGGGCGTGCTCGTTGGCTGGACGGCGATGATCAGCTTCGAAATTCTCGGCTCGGTGGACGCGGAAGCGGCGGGGCTGCCGCTACTTCCGCCACCACACGCGGCCACCAGGGGGAGCGAAACACCAGCGCCAGCGGCGAGCAGCGCTCCGCGGAGGATGGAACGGCGAGGATAGGTCTGGAGGCGCATGGCGAACCCTTCTCGAACGCCGGACCGGCGCCCAACACGATAGTAGGCCTATGCTATGTTATTAGGCATGCCTAATGCAAGGACCGTGTCGGTACATTCGAGCGCGGCGCGAGGGGCGGACCCCCAATCGAACGAGTCGCCCCTCTCTATGCGCTCCTGTCGCTTCAAACGCACGCCTCCAAATGGACCCCTCGCGATCCGAAGCCCTCTGGCGATTCACCGGCCGGACGCCGAAACCCGTAGACTGGGCCAGCACGGAGGCAGCGAATGTCGAAGCGGTTCGAGAAGGCGCGGAAAGAAGCCGAAAAGCGCGGCATTGGCGGCTACGAACGCCATATCCTCCTCTGCATCGGCCCCGATTGTTGCTCGACCAAAGAAGGCGAAGAGGCCTGGGCCTACCTGAAGAAACGCACCGCCCAGCTCAACGGGTCGACCGATGCGGGACGCGTCTACCGCACGAAGGTGGGCTGCCTGCGCGTCTGCGAGCAGGGGCCTGTCGCCGTCGTCTACCCGGAAGGCACCTGGTACGCGGGATTGGAGCGCGAGAACCTGGAGCGCGTCGTCGCCGAGCACCTGGGCAACGGCCGCGAAGTCGAGGACCTCGTTATCGGCCGCAACCCGCTGGCGGGCGATCGCCAAGCCGGCTGAACCCGGAACCCTGCGACGCGACATGTCATGCGGCCGCGCTGACGGTCGGGGCGAGTGTGGTTGTCTCGACCGCGAGGTCCCAGCCTGACGCGCTGCGATCATCGATAACGCTCGCGATCTTCCGAGCGACAATCTCCGGCGTCTCGAGAAGTGGCCCGTAGCCATCGTCACCGGCGACGTCGATCCACGCCGCCATCACGCTTGCCATCGCCGCGAGCGCGTCCTCGCGAGTCTCCGCTTCGGCGACCGCGCCGGGCATCGCCGGGCAGAGCACGGTGAATCCGCCAAGGTCCGGGTCCGGGGAGAGGATGACGGTGTAGCGCCGCATTTCGCCAATTCTACCACGCTCCCGATCGCTCCACGCGGATCCGGCGTATTGTTCGCCTCCACACGACACGGGGTTGGAGGCAGATTCATGGCCGGTCCACGGCTCGCTGGCAAGGTCGCCATCGTCACGGGCGCGGGCTCACAGCTGGACGACGGCATCGGCAACGGGCGCGCCGCCGCCATCCTGATGGCCCGCGAAGGCGCCCGCGTCCTCCTGGTCGACCGGAAGCTTGAGGCTGCGGAGGCGACGCTCGCGATGATCCGCGAAGAGGGCGGCGAGGCGGCCGCCTTCGCGGCGGACGTCACGAACAGCGACGACTGCGCGGCGATGGTGTCCGCCGCTACCGAACGCTGGGGCCGCCTCGACATCCTCGATAACAACGTCGGGATCGGCGGGGCGGGGAACGTCGTCACCGTCGATCCCGACGTCTGGGACCGCGTGATGCAGGTGAACGTGAAGAGCATGATGCTCGCGAGCAAGCACGCCATCCCGGCGATGATCGCCTCGGGCGGCGGTTCGATCGTGAACATCGCCTCGATCGCCGCGCTGCGGCCCTTCCGCCTGACCCCGTACGCCACCTCGAAGGGCGCCGTCATCGCCCTCACCCAGGCGATGGCCGCCGACCACGGCCGCGACGGCATCCGCGTGAACTGCGTCGCCCCCGGACCGGTCTACACGCCGATGGTGTATGCGGCCGGCATGAGCGACGATCAACGCGACCGGCGAAGGGAGTCGTCGCTCCTGAAGATCGAGGGTGAGGGCTGGGATGTCGGCCACGCCGTCCTCTTCCTGGCGAGCGACGAAGCGCGGTACATCACCGGCGTCGTCCTCCCCGTCGATGGCGGCGTCATGTTGGCGACCCCGAACCGGCGGTAACGCGCGGGGAGCGGCCGATGTCGCGGCCTATGCCTCGCCGAGCCGCTTGAAGCGCGGTTCCCGCTTCTCCAGCAGTGCCTGCGCGCCTTCGGCCGCATCCGGGCGGGCGAGCGCCACCCACTGTGCGGCGTCGGCGTCGCGGAAGGCATCCTGGTAGCTGCTCGACTGGTGTTTGTAGACGAGGGCCTTCGTTTCGGCCATCGAATTGGGCGCGGAGTTGGCGGCGATCATGCGGACGTAGGCCTTCGCCCGCCCGATCAGCTCATCGGGCTCCACGACGTATTCGACGATCCCGAGCCGGAGCGCCTCCTCAGCGTCGATCCGGCGGCTCGTCCAGAGGAGGTCGAGGGCCGCACCCGTTCCCGTGAGCCGGGGCAGCAGCCAGGTGACGCCATGTTCGGCGACAAGGCCGCGCTTCAGGAAGATCGTCGTGAAGCTGGCGTTCCGCGAGGCGATCCGGACATCACATTTCAGCGCCAGGACCAACCCGCCACCGGCCGCCACCCCGTTGATCGCGGCGATCACGGGCTTCGGGATGTCGAGCAGGAAGGTGAAGAGGCCCGGAAGCTGGCCGGCGTCACGGTTCGAAGCCTTCAGCGCCTGTCCGCCATCCGAGGTCACCTCCGCCAGCGCCATGGAATCGAGGCCCGACGAAAAGCCGCGCCCCGCGCCGGTAACGACGATGCCGACAACGCGCGGATCGGCCGCGGCGGCTTCGACAGCGCGGCGGAACTCGTCGAGCGTGTGATAGCTCAGGGCGTTCAGCTTTTCCGGCCGGTTCAGCCGGATGATGGCGACGGGGTCGTCGATCTCGACTTCGATATCGGTGTACGCGCTCATACCAGGTTCACCCGCAGGCCGCAGAGGTAGACCTGGCTATCGGAGCGGTAGCAGCCGCGCTTCTTCGCCGCCTCGAGGATGCGGGCGCGGTTGACGACGCTGACATCGATGCCGCCGAGGCCTTCCGGCCGTCCGTCGGAAATCGGGACGAACCGTACGGTCGCGTTCTCCAGGGCGAGGGCGATGTTCCCGGCGGCGTCCTTCCCAACCGGAAGCTCGGCTATCTCGGCCCAGCGGACGGCGACCTTCGCCGGGTCGTCGCACTGCACCTCGGCGGCCGTAACGCCCGTGACGACATCGAGACGTTGGCCGGCCTTCCAATCCGGGCCTGCCGGGTCCCAGGGGCCGCCCGGGTCGTGCGCGCCAGGCCCAAGCTGCTCGTCGATTTCGAAGAACGACCCGCCGGTGTCCTTTGGGTGGAGCTGCATGTTGCTGAACTCGTGGTTCGCGAAGTCGCTGACGAGGCGGACGCCGAGATCGGCGACGCGCTTCCGCCGGGGCGCATGGTCGTCACACTGGGTGATGACCATGTAGCCGCCATCGCCGCCACGGCGTTCGAGGTACCGCCCGCCGGCCGTGTCCTCCCGCGTGGGCGCGACGACTTCGAGCATGGTGTTGCCGATCGGCAACAGGGCGTTTTCGAGCCCGTACCGCCCGACTCCGGGGTCGCGGTAACAGACCTCGATGCCGAGGACCTCGCGCAGGTCATCGAGGGTGGGTTCGAGCTTGTTGGCGACGAGGGCGATCTGGCGAAGCCGTAACCACATAAGGGAGCCTCCAGGGAGTGGGATGAGCGGGCACACCCTACCACAGCTCGTCCTCACTTGAGTACGTCGGCGTTCGTTGCCGGGCATCTTGCCCTCACCCCCAACCCCTCTCCCAGTGCGCTGGGCGAGGGGAGTGGCACGGCCAGGGGACCGCACCCGATCATCGTGGACTTCTCTAACTAGGGCAATAACTTACTTGACGCACACATGATCGGCCGGGCAGGCTAGACCGTGCGATGCGAACGCTGTTTCAGGACTTCGGGGAGGCGGGTTTGGGCCGCGCAGGCTGGGCCTCGTTGTGCTCCCGCTCCTCTGCCTCAAGTTCGTGCTTGGGAACCCGGAGCAAGCGGCGCAGGGCATCAATGA
>JANMTH010000644.1:0-4665 GCA_031390305.1 Thermoflexaceae bacterium | reverse complement strand
GAGGCGGCGGCGACACCGATCACGGACATGCGGGGTTCGATTGCCCAGCGCAAGCACCTCGCGAACGTCCTCACCGTCCGCGCCCTGAACGGGGCGCTCGGCCGCATCACGGAGGCGCGCTAACTATGCGAAGAGCTCATGTCCAGACGACGATCAACGGCGCGGCCAGCGATTTCCTGTGTGAGCCGCGCCAGAGCCTGCTCGAGGTGTTGCGGGACGAAATCGGCCTGACGGGGGCGAAGGAAGGCTGCAACAACGGCAACTGCGGCGCCTGCAGCGTGATCATGAACGGGCGCGTGGTGAATGCGTGCTGCGTCCTCGGCGTCGAAGCTGAGGGGGCGGAGTTCACGACGATCGAGGGGATCGGCTCGCCGGAGAAGCTGCACCCTCTGCAAACGGCGTTCCTGGAAGAGGCGGCGCTGCAGTGCGGCATCTGCACGCCGGGCTTCATCGTCGCTTCGAAGGCGCTGCTGGACCGCGACCCGCACCCGGATGAACACGACGTTCGCTGGGCGCTGGCGAACAACCTGTGCCGATGCACAGGGTATGACAAGATAATCCGAGCCGTGTTGAAGGCGGCAGACGCAATGGAGGCGAAATCGTGACGGCCCTAGACGCACCGAAGTACAAGGTCATTGGTACCCGCCCCGTCCGGCCGGACGGTATTGAGAAGGTAATCGGGAAGGCGCAATACGGCGCGGACATCCGGCTGCCGAACATGGCCTTCGGGCGCGTGCTGCGGAGCCCCCACGCCCATGCCCGGATCCTTTCGATCGACACCTCGGCGGCGGAAGCGCTGGAGGGCGTCATCGGCGTGGTCACCCACCGCGACCTGCCGGCGATGGCCGATACGGAAGCGGAGCTGGGCGAAGGCGGGCCGATCAACATCAAGGAGCTCGCCGAGAACATCCTGGCGGACAAGAAGGTGCTCTACCACGGCCACGCGGTAGCCGCCGTCGGGGCGACGAGCGCGCACATCGCCGAAGAGGCGCTGAAGCTGATCAAGGTCGAGTACGAAGTGCTGGCGCCGGTACTCGATGTCCTCGACGCGATGCGCGAGGGCTCTCCCTTGCTGGACGAGAAGCGGCGGACGAAGCAGATGGACGGCACATTTGGCGACAAGCCGACGAACGTCGCCAGCGTCCTGAAGTTCCAGGGCGGCGATGTTGAGGCGGCGTTCGCGGACGCCGACACGATCGTCGAACACGACTACACGACGAAGATGGTGCACCAGGGGTACATCGAGCCGCACAACGCGACGGCGAACTGGAACCTGGATGGGACGCTGACGATCTGGACGAGCACGCAGGGCACGTTCGCGGTCCGGGGCCTGGTCTCATCGGTGCTGCTCTTGCCCGTCGCCAAGATCCGGGTAATCCCGATGGAGATCGGCGGCGGTTTCGGCGGGAAGATCCCGATCTACCTCGACCCGCTGGCCGCCATCCTCAGCCGCAAGAGCGGCCGGCCAGTGAAGATCACGATGAACCGGACGGAGGTCTTCGAGGCCACCGGGCCGACGAGCGGCTCGGCGATCCACGTGAAGCTCGCGCTGAAGGGCGAGATCATCACCGGGGTGAAGGCCTCGCTGGCCTACGAAGCGGGCGCCTACCCGGGGTCCGCGGTTGGGGCCGGGGCGATGTGCATGCTTTCGCCGTACAACATCGAAAACTTCGTCGTCGAAGGGTTTGATGTGGTGGTGAACAAGCCGAAGACCTCGGCCTACCGGGCGCCGGGGGCGCCGGCCGCGGCCTTCGCTTTCGAGCAGGCGCTGGATGAAGCGGCGAAGAAGATCGGCGTCGACCCGCTCGCTATCCGGCTGAAGAACAGCGCGAAGGAAGGGACGAAGATGGTCACCGGGGTTCCCTTCCCGCTGATCGGGGCCGAGGAGACGGTGCAGGCGGCGATCTCTTCGCCGCATTACAACGCGCCGATCGAAGGGCCGAACCGGGGACGCGGCGTTGCCAGCGGCTTCTGGTTCAACGCTGGCCTGCAGTCGAGCGCTGTCGTGACGGTGAACACGGATGGGAGCGTGAACCTGATCGAGGGCAACCCGGACATCGGTGGCACGCGCGCTTCGTTGGCGATGCAGCTCGCCGAGGCGCTCGGTATCAGCTACGAGGCCGTTCACCCGATGGTGGCCGACACGGACTCGATTTCGTACACGGACGTGACGGGCGGCAGCCGGACGACGTTCGCGACCGGGCTGGCAGTGATTGAGGCGGCCAAGGATATCCAGGGACAGCTCGTGGCGCGGGCCGCTTCGACGCTCGGCGTTTCGGCCGACGACCTCGTCTACGAAGATGGTGAGGTTCGTTCGACCAAGGACAGCACGAAGCGGCTGAGCTTCAAGCAGATCGCCGAGAAGCAGGGCCACACGGGCGGGCCGATCGTCGGCAAGGGTTCGCTTTCGGCGCGCGGCGTTGGAGCGGCCTACGCAACGCACATCGTCGATGTCGAAGTGGACCCGGACACGGGGAAGGTGACGATCCTTCGTTACACGGCCGTCCAGGACGTCGGTACGGCGATCCATCCCTCGTACGTCGAAGGCCAGATCCAGGGCGGGGCGGCCCAGGGGATCGGCTGGGCGCTGAACGAGGAGTACTACTACGGCGAGGACGGGCGGCTGCTGAATTCGAGCTACCTGGACTACCGGATGCCGACGACGCTCGATGTGCCGATGATCGACACGATCCTGGTGGAGGTGCCGAACCCGGGCCATCCGTACGGCGTACGGGGCGTGGGAGAGGTGCCGATCGTGCCGCCGCTGGCGGCGATCGCGAACGCGGTCGCCGACGCGACGGGTCATCGCTTCCTGGAGCTGCCGATCTCGCCGCGGCGGGTGGTGGAGGAGCTTCACGGGCTGAGCTAATACTCACGTGAGGATGTCGGCGTTCGTCACCGGGGCGTCGCGCCCACACCCCTGACCCCTCTCCCAGCGCGCAGGGAGAGGGGAGAACCAGATCCGAAAGTCCGCGATACTCGATCGCGGACTTTCGGAAGACAGTACCAGGGTGGGCAATGGCGATTACTTACGTTCCCGGAACCGTGGTCGGTCCGACTGGAGAATCTGAGACTCTAGATTTCCTCGTGGACAGCGGGGCGACGTACACCGTCGTCCCCGAAAGCACCTGGCGAAAGCTTGGGCTTCGGGCGGTAAGAACACAGCGGTTCCGGCTGGCCGACGGGACGCTGATGGAGCGTTCCGTCGGCCAGTGTGAGATACATCTTGAGCTGGGTGACACCGTGACTCCGGTGATCCTTGGCCAACCGGGCGACCAGCCCTTGCTGGGCGCCGTAACGCTTGAAGAGCTTGGCCTCGTGCTGAATCCGTTTTCACGGTCTCTTCATCCAGCCAGCGCCCTGATGGCATAAGGACCAGCCGTCGCGGCCGCTGGACGATCGGGACAGCATCCTCTCGCTATGGCACATGTCTTCGTCCCCACCCTCTTCCGGACGCTTTGCGGCGGCGCGCAGGACCTCGATGTCCCGGCGGCGACGCTGGAGGAGCTGCTGCGCGGCCTGGACGAGCGCTGCCCCGGCTTTTACGAGCGGGTGGTGAAGAACGGACGGGTGCGGGGCGAGCTGGCGGTCGCGATCGATAGCGAGGCGGCGAACTACCCCTTACACGAGCCGCTTCGGGCCGATGCCCAGGTCACGATCATCCCGGCGATCGGCGGGGGATGACAGCGGGTATACTGGCGATATGGCACAGCCACTGGTAGCCGAACGCGAGACGCTGCGGCGCGTCCCTCCCCTGGAATCTGGCGACCGGCTGACGAGCGTGGAGTTCGAGCGGCGCTATGCGCTCCACCCGGAGGTGCGGCGGGCAGAACTGATCGAAGGGGTAGTGCACGTGGCATCACCAGTGCATCACAACCATCACGGCGGCCCCCAGCGGATTGTCTCGGGGTGGCTGGGTGTCTACCAGGCGGAGCACCCGGAGGTAGACGGCGGCGACGGCTCCACAACACGCCTTGATGCGGACAACAACGTCCAGCCGGACTCGTTTCTGCGCTACCGCGAGGGCACGTCGCGTGTGACGGACGACGACTACATCGATGGCCCGCCGGAGCTGGTCTTCGAGATCGCGGCGAGCAGCGCTTCCATCGACCTTGGCTCCAAGAAGCGCGCCTACCGGCGGAGCGGCGTGCGCGAGTACGTCGTCTGGCAGCTCTACGAAGAGCGGCTTGACTGGTTCGTGCTCGAGGACGGGCAGTACGTTGCGGCCGAGCCGGATGGTGCCGGGGTCATCGAGAGCCGGGCGTTCCCCGGACTTCGGCTCGATACGGGCGCGCTGCTGCGGCGAGACCTTGCCGCCGTGCTCCGGGAGCAGGGGCGGCGTTCCTCGCGGTCCCGCCGGAAAGCGGGCCAGGCTTAGCTGACCAACTCCTTGTACTGGCGGATGGCGGCGATGTGGTCGGCGGGCGAGGTGAGGCCGGCGTTCATGGTAGCGATCGCGAGGTGGGTCGCTCCGAGTTCTCGACACTGATCGGCGTTCTTCCGCCAGCGTTCCGGAGTGCCGCCGCGGGCCTGGGCCTGGGCCTGGATGCCGAGGCTTCCGGGGTCGCGGCCTTCGGCGGTCATCGCCGCGCGGATGGCGGCGATGGTCGCGGCGGCGTCGTCACCAGGGCCCATGAGGGGAAACCAACCGTCGCCGTACTTCGC
>JANMTH010000639.1:0-2315 GCA_031390305.1 Thermoflexaceae bacterium | reverse complement strand
GACGGCGGGTCGCTGGCCGGGAAGGAGTCATCGATCACCTGATCGAGCGCTTCCTCGCTCATGACGGTTGATGGGTTCCACCCGATCCGCGTTTCGGCTTCGGCGTTTTTTCTCTCCGGGCTCATTCGCTTTTCTCCATTCGATCGAGGAGGTCGAGCAGGTCGTTGGCGTGCTCCTCTTCCATCCCCAGGATCGCTTCCATCATTCGTCTCGTGGTCGGGTCGTCGTCTCCGAGCCAGCGGATCACTTCGGAATAGGTCTCGATGGCGATCCGCTCGGCCACCAGGTCCTCCTTGATCAGGTCCCGAAGCGATTCTCCGCCCCGATACTCCGAATGGCTGCGGGCGGCGAGCCCCTCCGGGTTGAGGTTTGGTTCGCCGCCAAGCTGTGTGATCCGCTCGCAGATCATGTCCGCGTGCCCCTGCTCCTCGGCGGCATGCTGAAGGAACTCCGCGGCGACAGGCTCCTTGTAGATACCCCGCGCCATGTAGTAGTGGCTCTTGTAGCGGAGCACGCAGACGATCTCGGTGGCGAGGCATTCGTTGAGGACCGTGAGCACCCGCTCACGGTCGGCCCTGTAGGCCTTCGTCACCGCACCGTCCATCATCTGGGCTCGGGCGCGCTTCCGAATCGCCTCAAGGTCGGTAGTAAAGGCCTGTCGTGCTGGCATATTTCGCTCTCCTTCGCGGACGCCGAACGCCCGCCTTTTGGTTGTCGAGCCCCGAGCTTTGCGCCCGAACGCTCTTCCAGGGTCGGTGTTGGTTAGGTGGCGGGTACCGGCGTCCCGGCGACGCCACCGAGCATCTCGGTGAAGACGGCGCGGTACTGGACCATGGCCGCCCGGAGGTCATCCGTTGACACAGGATTCCTCTGGTTGCGCATCGCGACTTCATGAGCGGACCGGTAGTCCTGGACGGCCCGCGGATGATCGACCGAGAGGGCGCTTGTGCTCTGCTCGAACTCGGCGGCGGGGTATCCCCGGGCGGCGATCACCTCGGCGGCGAGGTGGTCAGCGGCCGCCAGCGCGGCGCCCGGATCGTCCACGAATTGAGCCTGGACGGCCGACCAGCTCTCGGTGTAACGCTCGATCTCGATCGCGGAGAGTGAGCGCACCTGGAAGAGGTCCGCGCGCTGCTGGCGCTTCAAAAGGTCCGCCTCGGCGCCCGCGCGGCCCTGGTCTTCGACCGCCTTGCTGTATTCCGGGCCAAAGCCTTCGCGAAGCATGGTCGTCTGCTTCCCGGCCCGTCGACTCTTCGCGACCGTGGCCACAAGCACGAGAAGAAGAACAACGGCGACCGCAGCCGCCACAATTGCGATGATCGTCCAGCGTTCCATTGCTACCTCCGACGCCTGAAGGCGTCCTTTGTGTCCGCGATGGAGTGGGCCGCGGACGGTTGTGAAGCGACTGATGCGCTGTGCTGTTTCAATGCGGGCCAGACCGAACGGCGCGGCGCATCGGCCGTGTCGGCCTTCGTCACCGCGACTTCACCGGGCGCGTACCAGGCTCAGGAGATCCTCCTTCGCGTCCAATTCGACGGTCATAAGGGTCCCGGAACAGAGCGTTTGCCACGCGTCATCAACGTATCGGACCTCCATGTCGGCGCCGCAATCGAAACAGAGTGGGAAGGCGGCGTTGAGCCGGGCGGCGTCCGTGAACGAGTCGTGACAAAGAGCTGTGCAGGTCATCGCCGGCTCCTCCGCCGGGCCAGCCCGAGCCCCGCCATCACGACGGCGGCAAGGCCGAGGAGCCATGCGAACTCCGCCGAGGTGGCGCCGCCGTTTCCCGTGGCGCCGCCGTTCCCCGTGGCCGGCGGGCGGGGAGAGGCAAAACTACCCGGTGTGGCCGTCACCGGCGCTCCGGGTGTCCCGGTCGCGGGCCCGGCCGGCGTCGATGTCGCTGGCGCTGCCGGTGTCCCGGTCGCGGGAGTAGCCGTCGAGGGCGCGCCTGGCGTCGCCGTCGGCGCGGAGCCCACCGGCGTCGCTGTCGGTGTCGGCGCCGGCGGGGGCACGACGAGGTCATTCGTCACGGTCGTCGTGCAGCGCACCAGTGCGCCTCCACCGTTCGCTGAGCCGTTGCACTGGTCCACATTCACGGGCAGGGTCGTAGTCATGCTGGAGCCGCCAGTCACGGAGCAGACGAAGCCGACGCTCGTGCCGCCATTACCGGAGCCGTTGCACTGGCCGACCGTCGCGGCCGCGACGGAGGTTACGCCGGGAGTGTTGGCCGGCGTGCAGGTCCCGGGCGCGCCGGTCCCCGTAATCTCGGAACCGACGCACTGGTAGACCGCCGCGGGCCCCGCGGCCCCGGGTGGGGC
>JANMTH010000575.1:0-3628 GCA_031390305.1 Thermoflexaceae bacterium | reverse complement strand
CGGTCGATGGCGGCCTCGTACGCCGCCATGTATTCGTCCCACAGCTTTCGGTCGTCGAGATCGCCCATGCGGGACTTCCACTGCTTGGCGGGGTCGTCCACACGCTCCTGGAGCTGCTCCCGCTGCTCCTCCTTCGAAATGTACAGGAAGAACTTCAGGATCACGGTGTTCTCGGCGGTCAACAGCCGTTCGAAGTCGTTGATCTCGTCGTAGCGGGCCTTCCAACGCGCTTCCGGGGCGAAGCCGCGGACGCGGACGACGAGCACGTCTTCGTAGTGCGAACGGTTGAAGATGACCGTCTTTCCCCGTTCCGGGCAGGCCTTGTGCACGCGCCAGAGGTAGTCGTGGCCACGTTCCTCTTCGTTTGGCACCCCGAAATCAACGACCGAACAGCCGACAGGCCCGGCATCGTGGAAGACGCTGTTCGCCGCACCGTCTTTGCCAGAAGCGTCCATCCCCTGAAGGACGACGAGCAGCCCGTGTCCCTTGTCGGCGTACATCAGGTCGAGCAGTTCGTTGAGGCGAACGCGGAGCGCGAGGATGCGTTCGCGGGCGTCCTTCTCCTTGATCTTGACGTAGCCGGGGTCGTAATCCGTCAGGCGAAACGGCTTGTCGCGCGGCGGCACGAGCGGCTGGTCCGTCAACGTGGCGCCCCCTCGGCCTGGCGCGCTGCCCTCCGCGCCCGCTGGTCAGCCGGGAGTTCCGCATCGAAATGGTCCTTCCACTCGGCGTCAGGCGTCTCGCAGCCGGTCCGGGGAACGTTCGCCGAGCGTTCGACAAGCTGCATCTTGTGGATGTACCGCGGGCAGTTGGGGAAGACCTGTTCGGCGCGAACCCGGACGACGAACTGGGCTTCGGGGAAGTCCGCCAGAAGTGGGTCCTCGAAATCGATCGTCGCCGAGCCGTTCAGGCGCATCCGGCTCTGTCCGTCCCAATCGATGAAGAGCATGCCAACCTTGCCGTGGACAAGGATGTTCCCCGAACTCTGGAACTTGCCGTTCCCGTCGTAAATCGGGAACGCCAGCGTCTGCTCGTCAAGGACGCGAATGAAGCCCGGTAACCCGCCCTTGTAGGAGCAGTCCATGTTCCCGTCGGCATCGCCCGTGGCCAGGAAGAACATATCGCGCGACTCAATGTAGGCGCGATCGCTCTCCGTGATCACGTCGCGATGGGTGAACTCGGCGACACGGTTGGCCAGGCGCTGGCTGTCGAACCGCTCCTGCACCTCCCGTTCGCCCGGATGGAAGCCGTGTTGGTCCTGGGCGCCTGTTTCTGGCATCGAACTCCTCCGTGGCCCGTGGTTGGGGGGCCGTGTACGCTTTGCCCGCATCTTACACCGATAGAGGGACTCCCCATGCCAAGCCGCCGTGGCAGTATCGCGCTCACACAAGACGAACAGGACGCATTCCTGAAGGACGGATGGACGCTCCAGGTCGCGTCCATCGGGCCGAAGGGGTTCCCCCACCTGGTCGCCATGTGGTACGTCCTCGATGGTGGCGATATCGTCTTTACGACCTTCCGCAAAAGCCAGAAGGTGATCAACCTCCAGCGCAACCCGAAGCTGACGGTCATGCTCGAAGCCGGCCGGGCCTACTCCGAGCTCCAGGGCCTCGCCATCGAAGGCGAAGGCGAGATCGTGGACGACCCGCAATTCACCGCGAAGGTGATGGCGAAAGTCGGCGAGAAGTACAACGGCATCCCCGCGCCGATGGAGACGCCCGAGGCCGCCCTCAAGGTAGCGGGCAAGCGCGTCGTCATCCGCGTGAAGCCGGCCGAGATTTACAGCTGGGACCATCGCAAGCTGGGCGGCGTCTACTAACGGACGGCGATCAAGCTCGGTGGGCCGGTTGAAACGCCAAGAATCGAAGGACGCCAGGGGAATGAGAAGGGTCCTCACGACATCCTTGGCGCTCTTGGCATCTTGGCGATGAACCCCGCCGCTACTTGTGCAACAGGACGCTCGCCAGCGTCCCCCCGACGCCGATGCTGGTGACGAGCACGCAGTCGATCTTCTCATCGCGGGCTTCGCGGATATAGGCGAGTTCCAGGTCTTTTTCCGCCGTCTCGAATCCGGCGATGGGGAAGGAGCGCTGGCGCCGCATCGCTTCCAGGCCCATCGCGAGCGAAAGCGGCCCGCTCGCCCCGAGGGCGAAGCCTAGGCCTGCGGCGACCGTCGTGACCCCGGCGAAATAGGCGTGGCGGCCGAACGTGTGCTTCATCCCGTAGCCGTCGCCGAAATCCGCCAACGGACGGCCGTCGGCGCAGGAGATGACGAGGTCGACCTGATTCTGAAGGTAGCCGGCGCTGGCCAGGGCGGCCTGTTGGACGCGACCGATCTCCGGCGCGGCACTCAGTGCGAGAGGCTCGGCCGTGCCGTCGAAGATGTCTCCCATTCCCGCGACCCGGGCGATGATCTGGGCCTGGCGCTCAACCGCGTGGCCGGCCTCTTCGACGATGACGTAGGCCGCTCCCTCGGCGGCGACGAAGCCGTTGTGGCTGACATCGAAGGGGCGCGCCGCCGTGCGGTCGGAGAAGCCCTGGGCCCGGAGGTGCTCAAGGAGCGGCCGCTGGAGGGCCTGCGATCCGCCGGCGATGACGACGTCGGCGACATTCGCCGCGATCAGCCGGGCAGCCGTGATGATTGCCGCGAGGCCACTCGTTTCGGCGCCGCCGACGATAGACACCGGCCCGCGAACGCCCGTCGCGCGGGCGATCATGTGGCCATACGGGACGAAGAGCGTGGCCTGGCCGGGCGCCCGATAGGGGAGGCCATCGGCGACCGCGAAGCGGCGGGCATCGCCCCCTCCCGCTCCGATGCCGGCCATCTCCAGCGCCTGGAGGGCGGCGTCGATCGCGATCGACGAGCCACGGTCGAGGAAGTGCGAGAGGTTGCGCGGGATGCCCGCGTGCGGGCGATAGCCTTCCGGCACGGGCGCGGCGAAGAACGGCGGTTGCTCTTCATCGGGCGACCACTCGGCGCCGGCCTGCGCGCCGGAGGCGAGCGCTTCCCATGCGGCGGCCGCGCCGCTACCAGCGCTGCTGACCACGCCGTACCCCGTGATGACCGGTTGGCGGGACGGTTGCTCGGTTATTCCAGTTCCTCGTCGAGGAATTCATCGTCATTCTGGCGTTTTCGCCAGAACATCAGGGCCGCGGCGGCCGCCCCGAGGACGGCGAACAGGCCAAAGAACTTCTTCACGCGAAATCTCCCTGGTGCGCGCGCTCGTAGGACGGGCGACAGCTGCGCAGCGCCTGAAGTATAGCCCAGCGCCTCCACTTCGGGCACGGCCGAACGGGCCGGGTGTCGCGTACGTCCGGCCAGGGGGAAACGCAAAGGTTCAAAGGGACGAAGGAGCCGATGGTGCGGGCCCGCGCTCAATCCAAAATCGGCAATCGAAAATCCCAAATCGTCTAGACCCGCAGGCTGGCCCTGACCGGCTCACCGTCCTCCACGTCCGCGAGGAAGCGTAGGAGGACGTCGTTGAAGGCGTCCGGACGGACGGTAGGGAGGCCGTGGCCAGCGTTCTTGAAGCGCACGACGCGGGCGCCGGGCAGCTCAGCCTGCATCACCGCGAGGGCGCAGGAGACCGGGTCGTCGTCGCCACCACAGAGGAGCACTGGCATCGTC
>JANMTH010000556.1:0-4347 GCA_031390305.1 Thermoflexaceae bacterium | reverse complement strand
CGAGTTCGACATCACCGTCGTTTCCGATGGGCATACGCAGCTCGATGGCGGCGCGGTCTTCGGGCTCGTCCCACGGGTGATGTGGGAGCCGATTGTCGGCCGGGAAGCGATCGACGCCGAGTACCGGATCCCGCTCGGGCTGAACTGCCTCTTAGTGAGGCGCGGCGACGATGTGGTGCTGGTGGAGACGGGCATGGGCGACAAGCACGGCCCACAGGTCCGCGAGAAGATCTTCCCTGGCGACTACGGCTATCTGCTGGCGGCGCTCCAGGACGCCGGAGTTGAGCCGGGGCAGGTGACGGCCGTGGTGAACACCCACCTCCACGCCGACCACTGCGGCTGGAACACCGTGCGCAGGGGCGAGAGCGCCGTCCCCACCTTCCCGCGGGCGAGGTACTACGTTCAGGCGGGCGAATTCGAAGCGGCCACCCACCCCAACGAGCGGACTCGCGGCACCTACTTCGCGGAGAACTTCGTCCCCCTCCAGGAAGCTGGCGTGCTCGAGCTGGTAGACGGGGAGCGGGAGATTCTCCCGGGAATCCACTTCGTGCCCGCTCCAGGGCACACGGCGGACCACGCCATCGTGGTCTTTCGTTCCGGCGGTGAGACCGGGATCTGCCTTGGGGACCTGGCGCACAACGGAGTGCAGATCGAACGGCCGCCCTGGATCCCGGCGTTCGATATCCTGCCACTGGTGAGCCTCGAATCGAAGAAGCGGATGGCGGAACAGGCGGTGCGCGAAAACGCCCTCCTCTTCTGCGTCCACGAAGCGTTCCCGGGGGCGGGCCGCCTCCGGGAAGCGGATGGCCGCCGGAAGTTCGTGCGGGAATGACGGACCCAGAACGCCGCTATCACCTTGCCCTGCGGGAACTCCACGCGGCGGCCGGGGCACGCTTCGGCGTGGCCGGGAGCTGGTCGTTGCCGTTCGACTATGGCGACGCGGCCGCCGAGCACGCCGCGCTCCGTGGGAACGTCGCACTGTTCGACCGTTCCCACCGGAGCCGGGTGATGGTGACGGGCACGGACGCCGAGACGGTCCTGCGCGAGGTGTACGCCGGCCACGTGGAGGAGCTGGAGGAGGGCCGCGCGATGCGGACCGCCTGGCTCGATGGGCGGGGCGAGATCCGCGACCTCGCGCTCGTCATGCGAACGGGCGGCATCGCCTACCTCGTGAGTGGCGAGCCAGGACAACGCACGGCGACCGTCGCTCGCCTCAACGAGGCGGCGGGCCCGGACTACGATGTCCGCATCGATGACCGGACAGAGACGACCTGTACGCTCGCGGTGGCCGGCCCGGGGGCCGCCGATTTCGTCCGCCAGCACCTCGCGGATGGCCTCCCGGCGCGGCTCCAGTCGCTCCAGAGCGTGACCTTCGAGTTCCACGGCTTCCGCACGATGGCGACGCGAACGAGCGACACGGGGGAAGACGGGTTCGAGTTCGTCGTTGCGCCGGCGGTTGCTCAACACATCATCGAGACGCTGCGCGGCGCGGGCGCGCCGCTCGTGGGCCGGATCGCGTTGGAGGCGGCGCGGGTCGAAGCGGCTATCCCCGCCTACGACCCGGATCTCTCGCCGGGGTTGAGCCCGGCGGAGGCGGACCTGGACCAGTTGCTCGCGATTCCGGGTGGGCGCGAGCGCCGAATCCTCGCCGCCGTCCTTGTCGATGGCCCGCCTGTGGCGCCGGGGACGCCGGTGGATTCGGGCGAAATGCGGTCGTGCCTGCACTCATACGCACTCGGCGCTACCATCGGCCTCGCAATCCTGGACGCCACGACCGCACTACCGGGGCGAACCGTCAGCATCGACGGAGCCTCGGCGACGGTGGTGGCGAAGCCTTTTTACCGACGGAGAAGTTGATATGCCACTCGACCTGATGAATATGCCGAACATCTACTTCGCGCCGCCACTCGGCGTTCGCGAACTGAAGATCGGAGAGGACTGGCGGGCGATCTGGAACGAGACGACCGGCTTCCCGGAAGGCGCCCCGGTGACCTACGGCTACGCCGTCGTCGCCTGCGATGACAAGGGCTTCGTGACGCGCGAGCTGGGCGCGGAACTCTGGAGCATCGTAGAAGGCCCGATCGAGGCGGACGAGAAGCCGCTGGCCTTCGTGAAGCGCGCGGCGGCGGCCCAGATGGGGGCCAGCGGCGGCACGATCGACCTCCTCGGGTTCTTCGAATGCCGGGCGACGAGCAACAACGCCGAGCACCCCGTCGGGTTCCTGACGATTCGCCCGATCTACCTGATGGCGGCGAAAACGATGAAGGACCTCGGTCGCGATACCGGCTGGGAGCGCAGGCGGCTGCCGATGAACGAGTTCGCGAAGGCCCTGCGCGACCGCTATCCGCAGTTCCTGGAGGCGATGACGATGGCCGTCGATCGCTACATGGTGAGCCGCGCGAAGGGTGCGGGCTAACCGCCTACTCGCCGAAGAGCCGTTCCAACAGGCTGAAGAGCTGGGGGTCGTACTCCTTCAGCCACTGGCGGTCCTTTCCACCTCCCGGTTCGCCGTAGAGGAGGTAGGCCTGGGTGCCTTCAGCGAAGTACTCGTTCGGGTTCGTGGCAGCGTACTGGCGGCGGTACTTCCCGGCCGTCAGGGCGTCCTGGTAGTACAGCTTCACGTCGAAGTAATCGGCGGGCGGCATGCTCCAGCCCTGCACGAGGTGGCCCAGTTCGTGGTAGAGGATGTTCAGGCCGCCACAGGGGCCGCCGCTTTCGCCGAGCAGGTCCGCCTCGTTCACGGTGGCCACAGGATAATCGGCGCGATCGGCGATGCCGCAAACGTGGCTGAAGAACTGTTGCCCGAGGCTCTGTTCGAGGCAGGCGAACTCCGGCAGGTCGAGGACGCCCTGTCCGCGGGCGGCGATGATGATATAGGCCCCCTGATCGACGAGCGGCCCGCTCAGTTCGGGGTCGCGAAAGACGCGTTCGATGGTCTTCTTCGCTTCAGCGAAGGCGCGGTCATCGACGCTCTCCTGGGCGACGATGTAGAAGCCGTTCACTTCCTCCTTCTTCGTGTAGACGGCGGGGAAGGTGCGCGGCTCGCCCTTCTGGGGGACGTGGAGCGTGCCCTGGCAGACAGTCTGGCCGGGCGTGAGGCGGGCGCTACGCGGCTCCGGCGTCGCCGTGGCGGTCGCCGTCGCCGTCGCCCGTGTGTTCGGCGCGGCCGTCTCCCGTTCGGAAGTCGCGAACTTCATCGTGGCCGCGAGGCCTGCCACAAGGAGGAGCGCGAAGATGGGGAGGAGAAGGGCAAGCGTTCGCACCCGCTCAGGATGGCCGCTGGGGCACGGGCGGTAAAGCCGGGGACTTACCCATCCCTTACTTCGTTATGGCGTAGCGGACGGTCACGTTGACGATGACTTTGCCCGAGCCGGTCTCTATCGGCGTGCCCCCACCACCTCGCTGTCCCGTCGAGAAGAGAGTCCCGTCCAGGGGCAGCAGCGGTTGCTGGCCCTGGACTTCGCTGATCGCCAGCGGTTCGCCAGCCTTCATCCCGCTGAGGGCCGCCAGCTGATCCGCCTTCTTCTTTGCGTCCTTCATCGCCAGATCGCGGGCCTGTTCGATCGCCGCGTCGTCGTTTTCGAGGCCGAAGCGGACGCTGTTGAGGACGGTGCTGTCGCCGCCAGCGGCGATCGCCTCGTCGATCAACCGGGAGGTCGTATCGATCTTGCGGACCTTCACGGTGATGGTGTTGATGACCAGGTAGCCGGTGATCGTGGGCTGGGCTTTGCCTTCGCTGTAGTCGTACTCCGGCTGGATGTGGAGGCCGGTGGTCTGGATGTCCCTGGCATCGACGCCGCCGCTCTTGAGCGCCGCGAGGACGGCCTCAGCGGCCCTGGCCGCGCCGTCGCGCGCTTCCGCGACGGTGTTCGCGCGGACCTGCACGCCGGTATCGAAGAAACCGGTGTCGGGAGGCACGGTGACCTCGCCCGTCCCGGAGACGGTGATCCCGGTGGACGCGTCGGGAGCCGTGACCGTCGTCCGGGTCGTGGTGCTGCAGGCGGCGAGGGCGAAGGCGGCTCCGGCGAGGAGACTCCCGGTGGCGAGGCGAAGAGCGCGGTTCATGAGGTTCCCTTTCGTTTGCGTCCGGCCGCAATGGCGGCGGCAATGGCGGCGAGGAGGATGCCGGCGAGGACGACTTCGATCGTGGGGAAATTCCCGCCGCCCTCGCGCTCCCGAACGGGCGCATCGAGCGCGACGCGATCGGCTCCGGTGACCACCTCCCCCGGCAGGTCCGCGTCATCCACCTCGGTGAGGGAGTCCTCCAGAGCGCCACCGGGTCTGCCATCTGGTCCGGGGTCCACGCTTCCGAGGCTCTGGGTAACGATCGGCGCCGCCTGTCCGTCA
>JANMTH010000069.1:0-1697 GCA_031390305.1 Thermoflexaceae bacterium | reverse complement strand
GGCGTAGGCGGCGATGATGTCTGGCTTCACGGCGGCGATCTGTTCGTAGCGCAGGTTCCACTTGTCGATGACGCGCGGGGTGAAGTTGCTCAGGAAGATGTCGCTCTTCTCGATCAGGCGGTAGCCGATCTCCTGACCCTTCTCCGTGTTCATGTTGAGCTGGAGGGAAAGTTTGCCGGCGTTGAAGTTGTTGAAGTAGCCGGAGACGTTATAGCCGGACTTAAAGGCGCCATCCGCGTTCATGGCGAAGGGGTGGCCAACGCGCAGGCTATCGAACTTTGCCAGCGACTCCACGCGCACCACTTCGGCGCCAAAGCAGGCGAGGGTGTTGCCGGCGATCGGCCCGGCGCCGAACCAGGAGAAGTCGGCCACGCGGAGCCCTTCGAGCGGTCGGTTGGTCATGACAGCGTCCCCTCCATGCTACAGAGCCGCCAGGACGGCGGCGGTGTGCTCGCCCAGGGCCGGCGGGCGGCGGATGATGGCCGGCGTTTCGCTCAGGCGGTAGGGCGGCCCCATGAACTCAATCGAAGCGTTGAGGTAGTCGAACAGCAGCTCGTGGAACCACTCCCGCGCCCGGAGCTGGGTGTTCTCGGCCAGGTCCTTCGGCGTCGAGACGATGCCGACGAGCAGACGGCGGCGCTGGCCCTCTTCGTAGCACTCCCGCGCGTTCAGGGTACCGATGAAGGCGCCGACGGCGGCGTTGATGTGCGCGAATCGAGGCATGATCGCGGCCGCGGTCTCGGGGTTGCCAACGACACGGGTGAGCATCGCCATGTTCACCTCGGTGCAAAGCGACCGGTACGGCTCGTCGTCGAGGTCGCCGGCCATGCCAGCATCGCGCATCCAGTCGATGAGTTCGGGGAAGTCGGCGCCGCCTGGCGCAATCACGAAGAGCGAGACCCAGCCGTCCTTCGTAGGGTAGACGCCGGAGCCGGGGAGCTGGATCGGCAGCATGCCCAGGGCGCCAGTCCGTGTCCGGTTCCGCTTCTGCAGGTCCCAGGTCATCATCGCCGTCTCCTGGGACATAGAGACGGCTTCCTGGGCGGAGACATCGACTTGCTGGCCGGCGCCGGTAGCTTCGGCGTGGAGGAGGGCGAGGAGTGTCCCCTGGGCGGCGTGGATGCTGGCGGAGACATCGGCCTGGTTCCCGTAGATGGTGTTCGGAGGGTCGGCCGCTTCGCCGGCGAGCGTCATCAGCCCGCCAGTCGCCTGGCCGACGATATCGATGTAGGCCCAGTGGGCGTGAGGGCCCGATTGGCCGAAGCCGGTGATGGAGGTGTAGACGAGCTGGGGACGGTCGGCGGCGAGAGCTTCGTAGCCCAGGCCGTGCGAAGTGAGGTAGCCGACCGGATAGTCTTCGAGGACGATGTCTGCGGTCAGCGCCAGCCTCCGCGCGGCCGCCGCGCCTTCGGCGGTCTCCAGGTCCAAAACCACCGACTTCTTCGAGGTGTTGTGGACCCAGAAGGCGAGCGAGGTGTCTGGCGTCACGATGTCCTTGTAGAACGGTGGCGTCTGGCGCTGAATTCCGCCCCCCGGCGGCTCGACCTTGATCACGTCCGCCCCGAGGTCAGCCAGGAGCTTCCCGCAGTACGAGCCGGTGGTGTCGCAGAATTCGACGACGCGGACCCCTTCGAGCGCCTGCACCGTCATGCCGGGACAGCCGTCACCGTGGCGGGAAGCGTACGCGCCAGGATCTC
>JANMTH010000067.1:0-2855 GCA_031390305.1 Thermoflexaceae bacterium | reverse complement strand
TCGATAGTGTTCGCCTTGAAGACGCGGCGGTCGGCCTGCCAGTACTCGGCGATGTAGCCGAACCCCTCGCCGGCGGGCTGGCCATCGGCCAGGCGAATGCTGTGGAGGACGAGTCTGCCCCCATAGCCATCGAGCAGGGCGAGGTTCGGCTGGAGGAAGACGAGGAGGCCACCCGCTCCACCAACGCCGATGGCCTCCTCGATGGAGGCGTCGGGCATGATCGAGCGGTCGCTGGAGAGGCGGAGGCGGACCACGATCTCCTGGCCTTCATCGATGCGATCGGCCGTGAGGTTGTTGATCTTCTGGAGGTCGACGACGCTGTTCTGGCCCGCCAGTGGGCCACGGAAGGCATCGACGGCGTCGCTGATGGTCGCCAGGCTATCGCCGCCTTTGCCGCCAACGACGATGAAGAAGCGCGGGTCGCGGGCGACGGTCCGGGCGAGCGATGTCGCGGTGGGACTTGGGGAGGTGGCGGCGCTGCCCGCTGGCGAAACGGAGGCGGTAGCGGGGCTGCCCGTGGCGGCCGATGAACTGGCCGACGGCGTGGGGGAGGGGCCTTCGCCGTCGTCGCCGCAGGCAGTGGCGGTGACCACCAGCGCGAGGAGCGCTGCGCTCAGGATGTACCAGGGTGAGATGCGCATTCGCCACTCCGGGGCCTCGCCACCGTGATCAGCGTGCCACAGGAGCGGGGTGGTCGCCACTCTGGGGGTGGCGGTGGAGACGAAACCACGAAGGCGCGAAGGACACGAAGGGGTGGGGGCTCGTGCGAGGGCGCTCGGACCGGGGGACTGGCCCGAGGCGCGGACTGCGAGCGTCAGCGCCGGGAGAGCGGCGCGGCTCCTGGCCGTTCGGGCGGTGTAGGATGGAACGATGGGCGAGCAGGTGACAGAAGCCGAGATCGAGGCGATCGCGCAGCAGATCGCACGGGACTTCGACCCCGTGAAGGTGGTCCTTTTCGGTTCGCGCGCGCGGGGGGAGGCAGGGCCGGAGAGCGATGTCGATCTGCTCGTCGTGTTGGATGAGACGGCGAACAAGCACGCTTCGGCCGTCGCCATCCAGCGCTCGGTCGGACGTTTTCCGGTAGTGAAGGACATCATCGTGACGACGCCGGAGGAGATCCGGCGGCGCGGGCACCTTGCTGGTACAGTGTTGCGCCCGGCGTTGCGAGAGGGCCGGACTCTCTACAGGCGGTCAACCGTGGCTGGAAACCGGGACGAAGCGATGGACTGGCTCCGCCTGGCGGCAAGCGACCTGGCGCTCGCGCGACTCGTTGTTTCCACGGGCCAGGTAGCACTCCATCACGCCTGCTATCACGCGCAACAGGCGGCCGAAAAAGCGCTGAAGGCGGGCCTCGCGCTGATCGACATCGACCCGCCAAAGTCCCACAACCTGGACAGCCTGCGGGACACCTTTCCGGGAGGCTGGGACGTGCAAACGAGCTTCCCAGACCTGCGGGAACTCACGGATTGGAACGCCCAGGGGCGGTATCCCGGGGACTGGCCTGAGGCGCGGGCGGAGGACGCCGAGGCGATGATCGCCACGGCCGAATCGGTCCTGGAGAGCGTCATCGGTGACTTCGGGCGGCGGGGCATCGAGGTTCCGGGGTTCGACTGAGGCCCGAGCGGCGGTGGAGACGAAACCACGAAGGCGGGAAGGACACGAAGGGACGGGGAAGCGGCGGGTGGATGCCGCTGGGCAGGCAACGCTGGCGGCGCTGACCGCTATGCCTCGCGGAATGAGAACTCGGTGGTGTTCATCATCACGCCGAGAATCATGAGGGCGAGGGCGAGGGCGAGGCCGCCGATGCTCAACCCCATCGACATCATGCGGGCGCGGCGGACATCGGCCTCGGTCGCCTTACCGGCGTGGTGCGCTTCCATCTGGTCGATGAGCCTGGGGCCGACGGTGAAGGTGTGAAGCGCGAGGAGGGCGAGCATGACGATGAAGATCGACATTTTGACGATGAAGAGGACGCCGTAGCGAAGGTCGGTGAAGCCGATGTCCGGCTGAGCGTAGAAGTCTCGCCAGCTGGCGATGAGGTAGCTGCCGGCGACGATGATGAGGACAAGGCCGGCGCCGCCAAGGTAGCCGAAGCGGCGGGTGAGGGTGCGCGTGAGGCGGATGCGCGTCGGCATGTCCGTAATCGTCCGGGCGACTGGCACCCAGGCGAAGGCGAGGAAGAACTGGGGCCCAACGAGGAGGGCGATGCCGAGAATGTGCAGCCAGATGGCGATGATGTGCAGCGTGTTGTCCAACGGACTCTCCCGCGCGGATGGTAGAGCCATTGGTACAGCACGGGGCGACTATGCGCCGCCCGAGGTCCGAGGTCCGAGGTCCGAGGTCCGAGGGGAGGCTACGCCGTGGCGCCTTTCGCGGCGCCGGTGATCTCGGCCATCAGTGCGGCCGCTACACCCTCTAGCCCTGGGAGGATGCGAGCCCAACCGACCCCCATCCCACGAAGCCGCCGGAGAATCTCAGGTTTCTGGTCGTAAGGTACGAGATGGGCCGTTAGTGTTTCCTTCGGAATCGGACCGGCGTCCCGTGGATGAAAACTGAAGCATCCGTCTTGTGCGGTCACTCTCGGGAAAGACAACCTCGGGATGATCGGCAGCACCCGATTCAGAATCGACCCCCGGAGATGTCCGAACAAGCGCGGTTGCTGCTCCTTCAAGTTCAGGAGTCTGGCATCTGGACCGTCGGCTGGGATTGCCATGTCGACGCCCTCTGCCTCGAAATAAGGAGGAATTAGGGCGCCGAACACCTCGTGACTTGCCGAGACAGGGACGTCGACGACCTTACGCAATATGTTTCCGCCGGGAGAGTTGTGATACGTCGTAGTAATACTGATCGGCTGG
>JANMTH010000545.1:0-3570 GCA_031390305.1 Thermoflexaceae bacterium | reverse complement strand
AGGGCGAGCAGTTCACGGATGCCCCGAACACAGGTGACCGGGGTGTCGTAGTGCTGTTCCATGTAGGTGACGTGCAGGATCACCCGCTTAGCTTGGGCCCGGCGGCATGCGGGCAGTGTCTGGAGAAACATGCCTGAGTGTCCGGAAGTCGTCAGGGATTGGAGAAGACCAACCGATACCCGACACCGGGGTCAGTCACGATCATGGCGCCCACGCCGGGCCGGGCGGCCTCGAGCTTGGAGCGGAGCTGGTACACGAAGGTGCGGAGGATGTGGGAATCGTCGACATACTCGGCGCCCCAGACATCCGTAAGGAGCATCCGCCGCGTCAGCACCCTGCCCGCGTCGAGCGCCAGACGGCGGAGCAACTCGAACTCTTTGGGCGTGAGCCGGACGACCGTTCCAGCGACGGAAACTTCACGGCTACCAAGCTCCAGGCGAATTGGACCAACTTCGACCATCGGTTCGGTCTCGGCCCGCGCCTGGTGTCTCAGCGCCACGCGGAGGCGCGCGAGCAGTTCGTCGATGCTGAACGGCTTGGTCAGGTAGTCATCGGCACCCATGTCGAGCGCCTCCACCTTCTTGCGATCGTCGGCCACGGCGCTCAGGACGATGATGCTGGCACGGCCGGCTCGCAAGGCGCGCGTGAGGTCGATGCCGTCGGCGTCGGGGAGGACGAGGTCGAGCAGGATAATGTCGGGAGCGAAGGCGGCGGCACGCTCGATCACGGCGGCGCCGCAATCGAGTGCCTCGACGTTGTAGCCCGCGGACTCGAGCGAGCGCCGGACCACGCGCAGGATGGCGGGATCGTCATCGACAACGAGGACGCGCGCACCCTTCACTTCGGCGGCGCCGCGGGCGAGAGGGTGATCCGGAACGTGCTTCCGGCCGCCGAGGACTCGTCGTTCACCCGCCCTCATCAGAGCTCGACCATCTCCCGGACGATAGCAAGGCCAAGTCCGGTGCCCTGTACTCGCTTCCCTCCCGCGCCCCGGTAGAACCTCTCGAAGATATGGGGCAGGTCTTGTTGCGCAATCCCGGGGCCGTCGTCGGCGACTTCGAGGACGCCTCGCCCGCCCTGTGCCTGGGCGCGCAGCTGAATGCCGCCGCCTGCGGTCGAATACTTCGCCGCGTTCTCGACGAGGTTCGTGAGCGCCTGGAGGAGGAGGCCGTAATCGGCCCGGACCCAGAGGTCTTCCGGCGCATCCAGGGAGACGCTCCTTCCGGCGGTTACCGCCCGCGTAGCGAGACCGGCATCCTGAAAGATCATGCGAACCGAGATCGGTTCAAGCGCCGGTTTGATCGCGCCACCTTCGAGCCGGCTCATTTCGAGGAGGTCGCTCACCGTGTGAGTGAGCCGGTCCGTTTGGGACTCGATAACCTCGAGCAGCTGGGCGCGGTCGGCCTCAGTCCATTCTACGTCGCCGCCGCGGAGGCTCCCGACGGCCGCCTTAATCGCGGTCAGCGGTGAACGGAGGTCATGCGATACGCTCGAAAGGAGGACGGACTTGAAGTCGTCGGAACGCTGAACCACTTCCGCGTGCCGCGCCTGTTCAGCCAGCCGGACGCGATGAATGGCAACTCCCGCTTCGTCGGCGAATGCCCGAAGAAGAGCGTTGATGTCGCCACCCTCGGGCGCCTTCAACTGCCCCTGGATGTGAAGGACACCGGTTTCGCCGCTGCCCTGCGACCGGAATGGGACGAACGTATCGACAACCTGTTGCTGGTGGAGCCGGAGCATCGATGAGCGCTGGGGGCCGCCGCTGAGCCGGCGCGCGGGCTCTCCAGAATCGACCGCGGATTGAGCGAGTGCCGCTTCGTCGCGATTGAGGACGGCGGCGCCACCGTCAGCGGTGGAGGCGATCGCGGTCCAGCCGCCGTTCGCGAGACGGAAGATGTCGGCCCGGTTGCCTTTGACGGCGCGGGCGACGGACCGGGCGAGTGCTTCAAGCGCACGTTCGGGGCTGGAAGCCGCGGCGAGTTCGCGCGAAAGCCTCAGCATGATCGTCAGTTCGAGGCGGCGATCATGAGCAACCGCCAATTGCTTCCGGAGCAGGGCGAGCATGGACGCGCCGATGACGGCAACGGCGAGAAACACGAGTAACGCGGCGACGTTTCGGGGCTGCTGGACGGTGATAGTGTGCAAGGGAGGAACAAAGAACACATTAAGAAAACCGTCAGCCAACACGGCGGCGAACAGACCGACGGCGTATCCCCAGGTTGCCGAAACGACCAGCACGACCAGGAGAAAGAGCATCGCGACGGCGACCAGTTCGGCTTCGCCAAGAAGGGGCGCGAGGATGGCGGTCAACGAAATGAGGACCGCGGAGGCGGCGCAGCAACCAAACCGCACGCTGGCGGCCCAGGATGGGATTCGCCCGTGGAGTTCCCATGGCATATGGGTTCAATGTACGTCCTGAGACGGTGATCTCAGAAGGGCATCGTTCTCAACGCCCGCTCAGGCCGTGAACGAGAAACGGCTCACGAGGTTCGTCCGCGCAGCGACCGACCAACCCTGTCCGCAGGCTCCACGCGACGCCCTCGATCCGTCGTCGTAGCGTTCACCCGGCAGGCGCTGTCATGCTCGAGCAGGCGTGCGCGCGGTTGCCGTGGCGTGGCGCCGTCCGTATGGTTTGAACTCGAAGCGTGACCGTTCGCGGGTCACTGTGGAACACCGGACCGGAGGCTCATCGAGATGTTTACCGCCGCTACGCCAGAAGCACTTCCCTACACGCCTGCCGGATGAAGCTCGTTCCCGCCGCATAGCGGTACGCGTCCCCGACGGTGACGCTGCCCCGGCGCACGGCCCTCTCCTCCGCATCGCGTGATCGTCCATGACCCGTGGAATCGCCACGGGCCGTTCTCATGCCGCGCGCATGTTGGAGTGCACACCCTTGTCATCGTCTTCACTTGATCTTCTGGAGCCCGTCGCCCGCGTCGCCGAGCTCATGTCTACCTTCAAGCCGGACTGGTTTCTCTGCGGCGGATGGGCCGCCGACGCCTGGCTCGGCGAGCAAACGCGGGAGCACAAGGACATCGAGGTGACCGTCTTTCAGGAGGACCAGGTGGCGCTGTTCGAGCACCTGGCCGGCTGGCCGCTTGTCGGCCACGACGACAACGTCGCGGACGACAGCAGCGAGCCGTGGAGCGGCCGCCGCCTGGAGCAGCCGGCCCATATCCACGCCCGTCCCGGTGATGGCTTCGACTTCGAGATCATCCTCAACGAACGTTCAGGAAGCGAGTGGGTCTTCAACCGCGAGGCCGGCATCACCCTGCCGCTGGGGCGCTGTACGGGGCGATCGGTCTGGGGGCTGCCGGCCGTGGGGCCGGAGGTGATCCTCTTCTACAAGGCGCTGCCGCCGGCCTGGCGAGACGGCCCACGCCCGGCGATCCGGCGGCGCGACGAACGAGACCTCGAGGCGCTGCTCCCCCATCTGACGGAGGAGCAGCGGTCCTGGCTCGGAGAGGCGATCTCGCTGGTCCAGCCTGGACACCCGTGGCTGGGCCGGCTCACCGGTTAGACGTCGTGCCCTCATCCCCCAACCCCTTCTCCCAACGCGTTGGGAGAAGG
>JANMTH010000501.1:0-3761 GCA_031390305.1 Thermoflexaceae bacterium | reverse complement strand
CA
Organism: Thermoflexaceae bacterium; assembly: GCA_031390305.1. Classification (GTDB taxonomy): domain Bacteria; phylum Chloroflexota; class Dehalococcoidia; order Tepidiformales; family Tepidiformaceae; genus JANMTH01. Next base: position 3,759 of record JANMTH010000501.1, on the reverse strand, counting down.
CCGACCCCGGTCTCGACGGCCTCGACGCCCACGCCGGCGGTAACGGCGCCCTCCGCCCTGTCCGCGCCATCACGGGCGCTTCAGGAGCGGCTCGGCAACGTCCGCGCGGAGGAACTCCGCGTATCTGACCCCATCCCCTTTCCGGAGGGCCTCGTGCTCTTCTACGGCCTCAGTTGCGTCAACTGCGACGGCGGCCCTTCGCCGCTCTATCGAATCTACCGCCGCCCCGACGGCTCGGTGCTTCCAGAGCTGGTCTACCAGACCCTGGTCGATCGCGTTCCCGGCCACGTCTATACCTACGCCCTGGACGCCAGCCGCGGCGAAATCTACGTCGGCCTCTGCGTTCAAGGCTCCTGCCCCGACGGCATCATCAGCTTATCGAGCGACGACGCCCGCGACCGCGTTTTCCACTCCAGCGACGGCGGACAGACGTGGGAGGAGACCCCACCCTTGCCACGATCGTCCTGGTTCCAACGCGTCACGCCAGCCGGGCCGATCGTCGTCACAGTCCTCGAAGGCGGGACCGGCGCAGGCGAACGCTGCTGGCTCTACCTGAACGGGCCAGACCAGCCCTGTGGCCCGCCGGAGCCCACCGAACCGTGGCCAGACGAAACGCCGATCAGGACCCTCCCGGATGGGAGCCGCTTCGTCCACCTCCTGGACGCGGAGGCCGGCGGCAGCGGCGTTGTTGCGCTTCGCAACCCGGCGGGTGAGATCGTGCGCGCCTGGCTCGTCGGCTATATGACCCCATGGATGGGCTGGCGCAACCCAATCGTCTGGCCCCCGGTCGTGCAGATCAACGGGGAGCCGCCAGACCACAGCCCGATGCCAGCGATCATCGATTTCGAGCGAGACGAGGTGCACCCCCTCCCCTCCGCTCGCGCCACCCTGGACCCGAGGCAGTTCCCCAGCTTCATGGCCGCGCTCACCGCTCCACAGATCGCCCGCGTGAAGATCCCGGGGGACTGTCTCAACATCCGCTCCAGCGCCTCGCTCACAGCCGCCGTCCTCAGCTGCCCTGGCCACGGCGCGCTCCTTCGCTCCAGCGGCGCAACCCGCGAAGCAGACGGCCTCACCTGGGTCGCGGTCCAGGCTCCTGACGGCCGCGAAGCCTGGGCCAGCGCCCTCTTCCTCGAACGCTAGGCGGCGGCCCACGGCCCGCAACTAACAGCTACTTTCCCTGGAGCATCCGCATGAACCGCTCGCGGCGCTCCTCCGGTGTCCCGCCACCACCGCCGCCGCCGAAGGGGCCGCCCGGCTGCAGCGTGATCCCGCCGTCCACCACGAGCGCATGGCCCGTCACGAAGCTCGAGGCGTCACTCGCCAGCCAGAGCGCGGCCTCCGCGATATCGTTCGGCACGCCCGACCGCTTGATCGGCTGCGCCTGGGCAAGCGCGACCTTCATCACCTCCACCGTCTGGTCCGCCTGCTCGGCCGAAAGGCCCATCCCCTTGCCGAAGATTGGCGTCGCGATCCCACCCGGGCAGATCGCGTTCGCCCGCACGCCGAACGGCCCAAGCTCCACCGCCGCCACCTTTGTCAGGTGGATGACCGCGGCTTTGGCCGTGCTGTAGATCAGCGGCCCAAAGATGGCGCCAACCCCGGCCACGCTCGCGGTGCTGATGATGCTGCCGCTGCCCTGCGCCTTCATCACCCGCGCGGCGTGCTTCATCCCGATGACGACGCCCCGCAGGAGGACCGCCATCGTCTGGTCGTAGGCGTCCATGTCGAGTTCGTCGATCGGCCCGCTCACACCGCCGAAGCCGGCGTTGTTGTACATCGCGTCCAGCCGTCCGAACTTCTGCACCGCGTAGTCGATCGCCCCGGCGATCTCCCCTTCCTGCGAGACATCGGTGCGGAAGTAGGCGGTGGCCGTCCCCAGCTCCTCCGCCAGCTTCTCCCCACGGGAGTCCTGGATGTCGGCGATCACCACCTTCGCGCCTTCGCTGGCGAACAGGCGCACCGTGCCCTCGCCGATCCCACTCGCCCCGCCCGTAACGACCGCGACCTTCCCTTCAAGACGACCCATCAACGTACTCTCCCCACAGATAGTGCGCCGGAGTGTACGACGCTGGCACGCAGCGAAGGACAACGGCCCGGCGAATGTCCCGGGCGGGCCAACTTCACGGGCCGCCACTATCAGCTAACCACTATCAGCTATCAGCTCCCTGGCCAGCTCCCGCAGCAGCTCCAACCGGCGGACGTGCCAGCGGCTCGCCAGCCCGCTCGACGAAGGGATCACCCACGGCACCGTCCGCCCGAGTCGCTCCGGCTGCGGCCCGTCTTCGCGGCGGGCCAACACCGCCCGGCCCAGTCCGAACGCATGGTGGCCGAAGTGGCTGTAGATCCCCTTGCCGCTGAACACCGCCACGCGCGGTTCGGCCTCACGCAGCTCCGCCCAAAGCCGCAGGGCGCCCACGCGCAGCTCCTCCGCCGTCAGCTCGCTCGCCCGCACGCTAGGCCGTGGGCAGAGATCCGTAAAGCCGATCCCGGCGAGGTCCATCAGCGCCCCGTCGTCCTCGCTCGAAACCGGCCGGGGGACGAGCCCGCTGGCGTTCAGCTGGCGCCAGAACGCGTTGCCGTTGAACGCGTAGTAGTGCCCCCGCCGCGCCGATTCGAGCCCAGGATTGTACCCAACGAAGATGATCCGCAGGCCCGGGCGCACATAGTGGGGCAACGTCGGCTCACCGCTATATGGCTCAGCGGTCACGCGGGTCACCGGGCTGCAGGTGAAAGCGCGCGTCCAGCGCCTCTGAGTGGAGCACCTCAGGCGTCGCACCGGCCGCCGGGAACTCCAGGACAACGCTCTCGGACATAGCGACGTTGTCACACTTTGGCACGCTCACCGCAACGAGCCGTCCGACCTTCACCCCACCGGCGACCTCCAGAAGCAGCCGGTCGCTCGCCGGACACCACGATGCCGCGCGGTCCACTACCTTCAAAGAGATACGTACCACTGGCGCGCCGCTGGCTGCCGCGACGGTCTCCACGCGCTCCACCCGCACCTCCAGCCCGCCATCGCGGTAGGCCGTCCCCAGCTCGACATCGGCCACGCCGAAATATCGGTCGAAGACCGGCGGGATGGCGAACAGGGCGATCAGCGCGCCGGCAATCACCCCGAGCACCGCACCCAGCACGAGGATCCTCCGGCGCCCCGGGTCTTCGCCGGCCGCCTCCTTCGCCGTCACCCGCCGCCGTACGCGTGCTCCGTCTGCCATCCCCTGAGCGTAGCGCCGGTCAACGATCTACGCCTTCGGCGGGATGACGACAGCGTGACCATCGACCACGAGCTTGCCGTCCTGGTTGTGGACCGTCGTGTGGAACTTCACCCACTTGCGCGGCTCCAGCTTTTCAATCGCTTCGACGCGCGCCGTCACGGTATCGCCGATGAACACTGGCCCTCGGAACTGCGACTCCTGGGAGACGTAGATCGTGCCGTTGCCAGGGAGATTCATAGCCAGCACCGTCGATATGAACGAGGCGGTGAGCATGCCGTGGGCGATGCGCTGCTTGAACATGCCATCGGCCGCCGCGACGGCGTTCACGTGGGCGGGGTTCAGGTCGCCCGTGATGCCGGCGAACAGGTAGATGTCCGATTCGCTGAGCGTCTTGGTGAAGGAGGCGGAATCGCCGATCTGGATCTCGTCGTAGGAAGCCATGCCCACAGGATGTCCGAGTGCGGCGCTGCGGGAAAGCGGTTCAGGCCGCGCCGGCCTTGCGCAGGCGCGGACTCCGCTGTGCGGGCTTCTGTTCGAACGG
>JANMTH010000060.1:0-2111 GCA_031390305.1 Thermoflexaceae bacterium | reverse complement strand
CGAAACGATCCTCGACACGCTCCATCTGCAGGGCTTCACTCCGCTCTTCTACTGCCGGGTGTTGCAATCGCTCGCCACCGGCCGCATCCCCTCCAAGCCGGAGGCCCTGCGCTGGGGGTTAGTCGAACTCGGATCGCGCTGGGCGCCACTTATTGAGGACGCGTGGCGGCGGCGCTCCGAATATCCCCGCGGACGGGGCGCACCCGGTCTCCACGCGGCTATGCGCCCATCCGACGCAGCCGTCGCTGAGACTTTGGCGTTCGTACGGTTCGCGCTCGACTGGATGGGGTCGGCGGCTACAGGTGCGTGAGCCTCCGCTGTTGTGGGCGCCGTCGGTCCTCAAACGAGACTCCTACGGCTGAGGTCAAGCTCCGCTGACACGGAGCACCACGCTGCCCGTCTTCTGGCCAGCCTCCACATAGCGGGTCGCCTCGACGACCTCATCGAGCGCGTACCTCCGGTCGATGACAGGCCGGTACTTGCCCGCCTCGACGAGTTCCTTGACGAGCACGAGGTCCTCCTTGCGGTAGCGGCCGATGCCGAGCCTTGCACGTCTGCTCCCGGCGAACCGCGTCATCAGGGCGACGAACGGCACGTGGTACATAAATCCGAGGTCGGCCGTGATGTAGGTCCCGCCGGGTTTCAGCGAGCGCCGGCAGCGGCGAAACGAGTGCTTGCCGACCGTGTCGAAGACCACGTCGTACGTCTCGCCGGTCTTCGTGAAGTCCTCGCGAAAGCGATCGAGGACGTCCCCCGCTCCGAGCGACCGCACGAGCTCGACGTCTTTGGTGTCGCAGACCGCCGTCACCTCGGCCTCGAAGTGGTGTACGAGTAGCTGGACCGCGGCCGTCCCGATGGAGCCCGCGGCGCCGTAGACGAGGACGCTCTTCCCCCGCGGCGGAGACGCCTGTCGCAACATGCTCAGTGCGAGCAGCGAGCCGTCGGGGACGGCAGCCGCCTCCTCGTACGTGAGCCCTGCCGGCTTCTGTGTGATCACGCCGTCCTCGCGCACGGTCACGTACTCCGCGTTCGCGCCGCCCGCGATGCCGAACACCTCGTCGCCTGGCCGGAATTCCGTCACGGCCGCGCCGACCTCCGCGACGCGGCCCGCGAACTCTGAGCCGAAGTGCGTCCGCCTTGGTCGGCGAATGCCGGTGAAGAGACGGGTGAACCGGTAGTCGGCGCTGCGCACGCCCATTGCCTCACCGCGGGTAACCGTCGAGGCGTGGACTCTGACGAGGACCTCGCCCTCCTTCGGCACGGGCCGCTCGACTTCGGCGACGCGCAACACCTCTGGCGGTCCGTAGCGATCGTGGACGACGGCTCTCATTCGGTCACTTCCTCTCGTCGATTCGGCTGGAGGCGATGGATGAGTGTGCCGTGCTTCCACGGGCGCCCAGCGCGGTAAAGCCCAGCGGGCCTTCCGTCGCCCCGGCGTGGCCTGAAGCCGATCTGTGCTAGGCGCCGGCGGCCGCACGGATCTGGGCGGCGTGGTCGGTCAGGTGACCGGCGTTCATCGCCATCAGGTCGGCCGCCGTCCCGAAGCGTTCGTGCTTCTTCTCGAGGTCGGTCTCGCTCACGTACTTCAGCTTCTTGTTGCACATCTCGATGACCTCGTCGAGATGCTTGAGGGCGTCGGCGGCCGCCGGGTACTCGCCCTTCGCTTCGTCGACGCCGGGATACCCGCAGGCCGTGCAGACGGCGTTCGTGAAGAATCCTTCGGTGGGGATGACGTGCTCGGCCGTCTGGCGAGCGCTCCAGGAGGCCTCACCTTCGCCGCCGGGCGTTTTTTCCCAGCCAGCGGCGGCCGCCGTGATGGCGTCTTTGAGGGCCTGGCGGCCCTCAGCGATAGTGGCGCGGAGTTCGTCGGGGGTTGCCATGGTTCGTCACCTCAGGGGGTTAGTGAGCCCGGTTATACGCTACGCCCGCCCTCGGCGCACTTCGGTGGCGCGAAACCTACAGCCGTCCGAGCGCGAGGCGGCGCGACTGCTCGGGCAGTCGCAACTCGCCAGCGGCCTCCGGGCGTACTTCCGTGACTTTGAGTGGGGCGGGTTCGCGGGCGCCGGACGCTTCGACAACGCCCCGGAAAAGGGCACGGGCCCCATCGGAAA
>JANMTH010000445.1:0-3451 GCA_031390305.1 Thermoflexaceae bacterium | reverse complement strand
CGGCCATCGTCAGGCCCGAGAGGGCGACGCGGAGGCGAACGCCGGGGGGCTCGTTCATCTGTCCGAAGACCATCGCCATCTTCGGAAGCACGCCCGAGTCCTTCATCTCGTGCCAGAGGTCGTTGCCCTCACGGGAGCGTTCGCCCACACCCGCGAAGACGGAGTAACCACCGTGCTCGCGCGCGATGTTGGAGATGAGTTCCTGGATCACGACCGTCTTGCCGACGCCAGCGCCGCCGTCAAGGCCAACCTTGCCGCCGCGGACGAGCGGCGCGATCAGGTCGATGACCTTGATCCCGGTCTCGAGCACGGAAGGAGCGGTCTCCTGGTCCGCGAACGGCGGCGGCGCACGGTGGATAGCCCAGCGCGGCGCTTCCGTCGGAGCGGGCAGGTTGTCGATCGGCAGTCCGAGCACGTTGAACATCCGGCCGAGGGCCAGCTCGCCAACGGGGACCGCGATCGGCGCGCCCGTATCGATGGCGCGGGTGTCCCGGCGGAGGCCATCCGTCGTGTCCATCGCCAGACAGCGCACCCAGTTGTTCCCCAGATGCTGCTGAACTTCGGTCACCAAATCGGTGCCATCTTCGCGGATAATGTTCACCGCGTTGTTGATGGCGGGCAGGTGTTCCGGCGGAAACTCGATGTCGATAACCGTCCCGATGATCTGGACGACGCGACCTTCAAATGCGGTAGCGGTAGCCATTGGTGACCTCCAGCGAAGCTTTTTAGGATTTGGCGCCGAACGACCTGAGCCGTTCGGCCATATCGGGCCCGGCGCCCGGGCTGGTCCTCCGCTCGTAATCGAGGCCGTCGGCAACCGTGTACCGCTGGCCTTCATTCACGAGACGCTTATCGGCACGAAGGGTGTGCCAGGAATTCGTAAGGATCGTTGCTGTCAGGGATGCGACCGCCGCATCCAGCCCGGCATCCGGAACACAGAGATTGGCCAGGCCGATCTCGACAGCGCGGGCAGCCGTGATCGGTGTGCCCGAGTACATCATCATTTTCGCTTGAAGTGGCCCGATGCGGCGTGGCAGCCGCTGGCTCATCCCCCAGGTCGGCGTCATCGCCCACTTCCCATGCGTGTCCGCGAAGCGAGCGCTTTCGGCGGCCACCAGCAGGTCGCAAGCGAGAACCAGTTCGAGCGCACCCGTGTAACAGAACCCGTGGACAACGGCGATCACGATCTGGGGGAGCGCTTCGATGGCGTCGAGCGTCTGCGCCTGGAAATGTGCGGAGGGTGCGCGCTCGCCAGCCTGGATCGCCTTGATGTCGTTACCCGCCGAGAACGAACGCCCCTGGCCGCGGAGGACGACGCAACCGATCCTCTCGGTCTCGGTCGCGATCTGGTCGAGGTGGGCACGCAGCTCCACGAAGAGGTTCGGGCTGAGGGCGTTAAGCGCCTCCGGCCGGTTCAACGTCAGAGTTGCGACACCGTCGCTGTCGGAGCGGAGGACGAGACCAGTCATGCTGCTACCTTCACCATCTCATCGATGTCGATGTCTCGGAGGTCTTCGAAGACGGCATGGGGATTGCCCAGGTCGATTCCGCGAGTGTACTCCGTGCGGACGGCCCAGCAGGTCATGCCCGCTCGAACGGCGGACGCTATCCCGGCGGGGGCGTCTTCAATCGCCAGGCAGTCGCCCGGGTCCACCCCCAACAGCCGCGCCGCCGCGAGGTAGATCTCCGGGTCCGGCTTCCCGTTGATAACGTCGGATCCCGTCACCACCGCGTCGAAGACGTTATCGAGCCCGATCCGGGCGAGGCAGGCCTCAACCCACGGCCGCGCGGAAGAGGAGGCCAGCGCCACCGGAACACGCTTCGCCGCGAGGCCGAGGACGAGACAGGTCGCGCCGTCGATCGCCTCGGCGTGTTCGCGGTACTCCGCCAGGATGAGTTCGTCGTACCGCGGCGCGTAGTGGTCGCGGCCGTGCGCCAGGCCCAGGTCCCGGATGAGCTCCGTCCAGCCGGCCTTCGTGCCCATGTACGGCCTGTAGTCGTCGAGTGTGATCGCCCGCCCCTCGTCCGCGATGAGCTGGTTTACGGCGCGGAAGTGCAGCGGCTCGCCGTCCACAAGGACGCCGTCCATATCGAAGATGACCGCGGCGAACCGTCTCAGCCTAGGCCTCCTCGAGCGCGGCCGCGCCGCCGACGATATCGAGCAGCTCTTTGGTGATCTGCTCCTGCCGCACCTTGTTATACGTCAGCGTCAGTTCCCGCTGGATGTCGGAAGCGCTATCGGTAGCGTTCTTCATCGCCACCATCTGGGCCGATTGGAAGCTCGCCGCCGTCTGCAGGATCGCCTCGTAGATCTGCATTTCGATGTAGCGCGGGAGCAGGCGGGCGAGCACCTCCTGCGATGATGGCTCGAAGATGTAGTCGGCGCGGAAGCCGTCCCCTTGCTCGCTGCTGTCCATCCGCGGAGGCTCGATCGGCAGAAGCTGGCGCATCACCGGGCGTTGGACGGCCGTCGAGACGAGGTTCGGATAGGCGACGTAGACGCGATCAACGCGCCCCGCGAGATAGTCATCGATGATCAGGCGGCTGATCGCGAGCGTGTCGCCCTGCGTCGGGTAGTCGCCGAGTTCGGTGAACTCGGCGATCAGATGGGCGTGCGCGCGAACGAAGAAGTCGCGTCCCTTCTTCCCCACGGCGACGATCGAGACGGGCTCGTGCTGCATCGCCACGAACGTCCCGGCGGCCCGGTTGAGGTTGGAGTTGAGCCCGCCGCAGAGGCCACGGTCCGGTGTGATGTGGAGGACGGCGATGTTCAGCACCGGCCGAACGGCGAGCAGCGAGGGCGCGTCATCGTCCACGTCCGGCTCGGCGCCGGTCGCCAGGCCAGCGAGGACGACGCGGAGCTTTTCGGCGTAGGGGCGTGCCTGCGTGGCACGGTCCTGGGCGCGGCGCATCTTCGAAGCGGCGACGAGCTGCAGGGCGTTCGTGATCTTCGCCGTGTTCTTGACGCTGGCGATGCGTCGCTTGAGCTGGCGAATGGTCGGCATCGGCTACTTCCCGGCGGAGTGTGGAGCGCGGCGCCGCGTCGGCGCCACGCCAGGATGTCTTAGAACGGCACCGTCTGCTTGAAGGTGCCGATGATTGAGCGCAGGCGTTCCGTCAGTTCCGGCGTCATCACCGGGTTGGCCGTAATGTCCCGGAGCGCCTCAGGATGGTTGCTCGCGAGGAACTTGCGGAGGCCGTCCTCGAACGCCGAGACCTTGTTCACGGGAACATCGTCGAGCAGGCCGCCGGAGAGCGAGAAGAGGACGACCGTCTCTTCCGCCATGCTCAAAGGGCTTAACTGCGGCTGCTTGAGCAGTTCCGTCGCCCGTTGGCCACGTTCGAGCTGGCGGCGAGTCGCGGCGTCGAGGTCGCTCGTCCCGAACTGGGCGAACGCCTGGAGCTCCCGGAACTGCGACATCTCGCCCTTCAGGCCGCCCGAGACCGCCTT
>JANMTH010000443.1:0-2129 GCA_031390305.1 Thermoflexaceae bacterium | reverse complement strand
CACGTTGCCCGGCGAGATGTAGAAGTAGTTCGAATCGACTTTCCCGGCGAACTTTTCGCGCACGGCGTCTCCGAGGAGCTTGCCCACGCCCTTGTTCTGGGCTTCGGGAAGGATGCGGGCGTGATGGATGTAGAGCATCCTCCGTTCAACCCCACCGATCATGGCACGGTGGGGGACCGCGCAGAACACCCCTGCGGGCACGCCGTTCAGCTCGGCGATTAGCACAGTCGCCTCACCCATAAGTCGCGCCGCCGCGAAGTAGTCGTCGCGACGGTCGATAACGAGGGCCGAGTCGCCGAGCTGCAGGGGAGTGCGGCGCTCGATCCCGGCGAGAATCGGTCCGTCGGCCTCCGCGGCTTCGCGCACGGTGACATGGTCAGCCATTGGCGGCGAGTGTACGGCGGCGCGGCTGAACTCGCCATCCGCACTGAGGCCGCGCCAGGCTGAGTCGAGTCACCGCGCCCTAGTGTGCGTGAGGCTTGGCCTCCAAGCCGTTGCTCACGGCGTCCCCGCCAGGGCCGTGTCCGCAAGGGTCCACGTGCACCGTGACGCTCACCATCTTGGGCACGGCACGAATCATGGCGGTCCGTACCGCCTCAGCGATCTCGTGGGCCTCAACCACGGAGATGTCCCTGTCTACTGTAACGTCGGCGTTGGCGTGGATGGCGTGCCCGATCCAGCGGGGGCGGATGAGGGTAACGCCAACCACACCGGGGACGTTACTCGCCGCGGTTTCCGCGGAAGCTAAGATTTCCGGCTCGACGGCGTCCATCAGACGGTGCCACATTTGCGTCGCTGCTCCCTTCAGGACGAAGAGGATGACCAGCGTGATCGCGAGCCCGACGAGCGGGTCGGCCCGTGCGAAGCCCAACCAAAGGCCGCCGGCGCCGAGCAGCACGGCTAGAGACGTGAAACCATCGGTACGGGCGTGATAGCCATCGGCAACGAGCGCTGCGCTGCCGATGCGTTTGCCGGTGCGGATTCTGTACTGGGCGACGAATTCGTTCCCAAGAAAGCCGACCACCCCGGCGGCGGCCACCCAGCCGAGGTTCGAGACCGGTTGCGGATCGAGCAGACGGCGGATCGATTCGTACCCAGCGAAAGCCGCGGACGCCGCGATCATGAGCACGACGAATACGCCGGCGAGGTCTTCGGCCCGTCCGTAGCCATAGGTGTACCGGCGGGTGGCTGGGCGACGTGTGAAGCTGAATGCTATCCAAAGCGGGATAGCCGTGAGCGCATCGCCGAAGTTATGGACGGTGTCGGCCAGGAGCGCGACCGAGCCGCTAATGACGACAATGACGACCTGGAGTCCCGCCGTAACCCCAAGGCCAACGAGGGAAAGCTTCAGCGTCCTGATGCCCTCGGCCGATCCGGCCAGCGCATCATCCACGCTATCCGCCGAGTCGTGGCTGTGAGGCTTGAAAATGCTCGCAACGAAGCCCCGGATGCCGCCGGGGTGATCGTGGCTGTGGTCGCCGTTGGAATCGCCATCTCCCTCGTGGTGTGGCTGCGAGCCGCTTCCCGGAGGCTCTTGCCCGACGTGAAGCGGGGTTCGGGAGTCGTTCGCCTGATTTTCGCCGTGGATGTGGCCCATGCTTGTTCCTTGCTAATCGGTTCTCGAACCGAAAGTGCCGTCCCTTCAATCTAGTGGGCTGATGGCGATGCATCTAGGTAGTAATTGCGAACAGGGGCAGTCGCGGTTGGCCGGTGGAACGGCCCGTTCGCGGGACCGCCGTTCCGCCCAGCCACCCTGCATCGTCGCGCCCACGAGGCGCTCCCGAGATCCTGCGGGCAACGGCTCGATTCCGATGGCTGGGACAGAATAGGCATAGCGTGTGCTTGCAATTAGGATAGACGTGTTGCTAGACTTAGGCATACCTTACTGGAGTCCCCGCCCATGTCCGTCTCGCCGACCCTACCCCGCCGAACGATCCTCCGTGGACTCCTGGTTGCTGGCGGCAGCGCAACGCTTGTGCCGTTTGGCTTCGCTTGCGGCTCCGGCGATGAAAGCCCCGGCACTGGCACAACGAGCGCGGGCGGCGGCAAATCGAAGAAGCTCACGATTGCGGTTCAACCGACAAGCACCCCTGAGAAACTGAGTTCGGACGCGAAGGAGATCGAGAAGT
>JANMTH010000441.1:0-7034 GCA_031390305.1 Thermoflexaceae bacterium | reverse complement strand
GCGCCGGCGGCGGGAGGGCCGCCAAAGAAGGCGGCATCGACCATCTTGGCGTTTGGGTTGATTCGGGCGACGGCGAGCGTGCTGGCGCGCGTTGTCCCGGCCGGAGAGGCGAGGACGTTCGCGGCGCTGAGGAAGTTCGATGTGTCGCTGGCGTTGCCAAGGACGACGTTTGTGGCCGCGGTCAGGCTGAGGATGTTGGCGCGGCCGTTGGTATCGTTCTGAATGGAAGCGGTGACGCCGACACCGGCGGCGTTGATGCCGGTGATTACTTCGCTGAGGCTCATCTGGGTGGAGACGGCGGAGGAGCTCGCGCGCGTCGTCGTGCCGGTCGAACCGGTGAGGTTCGTAGCGGTCAGGAAATTCGAAGTGTCGGCGACGGCGCCAACGGTGATGGCGCCCTGGGTGGAGGTGTGGGAGAGGATATTCGCGCGGCCGTTGGCGTCGTTCGTGATCGAAGCGGTGACGCCGATGGCGGTGCCGTTGATCGCCGTCACCAGGTCGTTCAGGGACTGCGTGGCGGTATCGACGGTGAGGGTGGCGGAGCCGCCGGTGGCCGTGGCGAGGGTGAAGGCGCCGTTGGTGACCGCCGTGGAGAAGTTGGAGGCGGAGAGGAGGGCGACGGCGTTCGCGGTGCTCGGCCCGACTTTTATCGTCGCCGAACCTCCACCGGTGGAGCCGACGGTGAAGGTCCCGTTTGTCGGGCTGGTGCCAAAGTTCGACTTGCTCATCGGTGAGACGCTGTCGAGCGCCGCCGTGATAGCGGAGCCGAGCGACTTCGTTCCGGTGGCGAGCTTTGTCACGGCGACGGTGAAGGGGCCGATGGTGGCGCTTGGGCTGGCCGCCGCTGAGATGGCGGTGCCGGTGACGGCGGCCGTCCTGCCTGTTACGGAGAAGCCGGTCGTGAGCCCGTTCACGCGGGTGAGCAGTGAGGAGAGGCGGGATGCGAGATCGCCGATCAGTTCGCCGCGAACATCGGCCCTGGCGCGGTGGATATCCAGCCGTTGGACACGAATGTTGCGCGCTTCGGTGAGACGGGTGATCACGGCCTCGGTGTCGAAGGAGGAGAAGAACCCGTTGATCCGAATCGGGTCGACCATGGCTATCCTCTCCGCTCAAAGATGGAGCCCGCGCCGGGAGCGCGGAGGGCTATTTCGGCGGGCGAAAGGGTGAGGAGGACCTCGCCGTTGCGGCCATCGCGGATGACGAGGCCGATGAACTCGTTGCCGGCGGTCTCGTATGCGATGTCGAACTCCTCCGGGTCGCGGCCAGGAAAGTAGGCGGCGAGGATGCGGCTGGCAAGCGTTACCGGCTGCTGACGCCGCTTTCGCGGGGGCTGGCCACCCTGGCGTTGGCCGTGGCGCGCGGTATTGTCGACGGCGACGCGGGCCGAACCGATTCTGTTCACCATAAGGTCACCCATCACGTGCCTGCCCTTCGGAGACCTACGTAATCATCGGCGCGTGTTCACGTACTCTTGAGGAGCAAGGGTGGCGGAAACGTGAGGAAAGCCCGGCCGTTGGGGCCGGGCTTTCCCGCACGTTCACGGTAGCGGCGCGGTTACCGCTGGAGGAGGCTGAGGGCGGCCTGTGGCGCCTGGTTGGCCTGCGAGAGGACGGAGATGCCGGCCTGCTGCAGGATCTGCTGGCTGACCATCATGCTGGAGAGTTCGGCGACATCGGCGTCGCGAATCCGGCTCTCGGCGGCACTCAGGTTTTCGACGGCGACGCCGAGGCTGCGGACGACGGATTCGAGGCGGTTCTGGACCGCACCGAGTTCGCCGCGCTGGCTGTTGACGTCTCCGATTGCGCCATCGAGCTCCGTCAGCAGGGTCTCGGCGAGGGCGATCGTTGAGACGTTCTGGTCGTTCGTGATGATCGCGTTGAGGTTGGTGGCCGCCCCAAGCTGAGCGGTCTGCATGTTGTCGAACGAGATGCTCAGGTTGTCGCCGTTGTTGGCGCCGACCTGGAGCTGGGCCGAGCCGGTGCCGGTGACGATGAAGGTGTCGTTGGCGGCGGCGATGGCATCAGTGACGAGGCCAGCGGCGGTCTTGCCGCCGACCGCCGCGGCGAGGCTGATGCTGACGCCGAGGTTCGAGAAGTTCAACGAGCCGGTGGTGTTGGCGGCGACGGCGAGGACGGTGATCGTCTGCGCGCTGCCATCGGCGCCGGTGAGGGTGAGGCTGGTACCGACACCGCTGAATGTGTAGAGCTGGGCCTTGGCGCCAGCGACGTCCATGGCCGTGACGGCGGCGGCGCCGCCGGTGGTGTTCAGCTGAACGCCGACTTCGAATTCAGAGAGAGCGTCGAGGGCGCCGCTGAGGGTGCCGGTGAGGAGGTTCTGGCCGTTGAACTTGGTCGAGGTCGCGATGCGGTCGATCTCGTTCTTTAGCTGGATGATTTCCTGCCCGATGGAGGTGCGCTCAGCGCCGTTTTCGGCGTACGTGCCGTTGGCGGCCTGGACGGCCAGTTCACGCATACGCTGAACGATGCTGTGGACCTCGTCCATGGCGCCTTCAGCCGTCTGGAGCATCGAGATGCCGTCCTGGGCGTTGCGGACAGCCTGGGAGCTGCCGCGGATCTGGGCGCGCATCTTCTCGCTAATGCCGAGGCCCGCCGCGTCATCGGCGGCACGGTTGATGCGGAAGCCGCTGGAGAGCTTCTCCAGGACCTTGCCCATCTTGATGCCAGTGACGCTCAGGTTCCGCTGGGCGTTGATGGCAGCGACGTTGGTTGCGATCTGGATTCCCATGCTGCGTATCCTTCGACCCTTCGACGGGGCAGCATCACTGCGCGCCCTGCGTCGGCCACCCGAGGGGGAATTGGGTGGACAACGGGTACATTTCAGTTATCGGGAGGTTTCGGAGCGGCTTTACCCCGGCGAGGGCCATTCGAAGCGAAATCAGGGAAGACCCGTAGGGCGAGCACCGGAAAACGCGCGCACGCGAAAAGGCGGGCCCCGGATAACCGGGGCCCGCCTTCTGCGTGGTGGATTCGGAGGGGATTACCGGAGGAGGCTGAGGGCCGCCTGGGGCGCCTGGTTGGCCTGCGAAAGAACGGAGATACCGGCCTGCTGCAGGATCTGGTTGCTGACCATCATGCTGGAGAGTTCGGCCACGTCCGCATCGCGGATCCGGCTCTCAGCGGCACTGAGGTTTTCGACCGCGACACCGAGGCTGCGGACGACGGATTCAAGACGGTTCTGCGAAGCACCGATGCCGCCGCGCTGGCTGTTGACGTCTCCAATGGCGCCGTCGAGCTCCGTCAGCATCGTCTGGGCGAGGGCGATGGTGGAAAGGTTCTGGTCGTTCGTGATGACCGCATTGAGGTTCGAGGCCGAACCGAGCTGCGTTGTCTGCATGTTCGTGAAGGTGATGCTCAGGCTGTCGCCGTTGTTGGCGCCAACCTGGAGCTGGGCCGCACCCGTGCCGGTAACGACGAAGGTGTCGTTGGCGGCGGCGATTGTGTCGGTAACGAGGCCAGCGGCCGTCTTCCCGGCCGCGGTGGCGGCCAGAGTGATGCTGACGCCGAGGTTCGAGAAGTTGAGGGAGCCGGTGCTGTTGGCGGCGATGGCCGAAGCGGTGATCGATTGGGCCGAGCCATCGGCGCCGGTCAGCGTCAGGGTCGTACCCGCGCCGCTGAAGGTGTAGAGCTGGGCCTTGGCATTGCTGACGTTGACGGTGGTGACGGCGGCCGCGCCGCCCGTGGTGTTCAGCTGGACGCCGACTTCGAACTCGGAGGCGGCGTCGAGGGCGCCGCTGAGGGTGCCGGTGAGGAGGTTCTGGCCGTTGAACTTGGTCGAGGTCGCGATGCGGTCGATTTCGTTCTTCAGCTGTTGAACTTCCTGGCCGATGGAGGTGCGCTCAGCGCCGTTTTCGGCGTAGGTGCCGTTGGCGGCCTGGACCGTCAGTTCGCGCATACGCTGGAGGATGCCGTGGACTTCGTCCAGCGCGCCTTCAGCGGTCTGCAGCATCGAGATGCCGTCCTGTGCGTTGCGGACGGCCTGGCCGTTGCCGCGGATCTGGGCGCGCATTTTTTCGCTAATGCCCAGGCCGGCGGCGTCGTCGGCGGCGCGGTTGATGCGGAAGCCGCTGGAGAGCTTCTCCAGAACCTTGCCCATCTTGATGCCGTTGACGTTCAGGTTGCGCTGCGCATTGATGGCAGCAACGTTGGTAACGATCGAAGACATTGTTGCGTCCCCTCTTCCTTTTCCCGTGAACCCTGTTACGGGCTCCCCACCGATTGCTTCTGATTTCCGGCGGGTTTCTCAGAGTGGTTATCGAAGGGCACAAGGCATCGAAAGGGTTCATTCAAGAGTCGAACAGGTGGACGAAACGTGTCGATTCGGAGCCGTAACTCCGTTTTCAGGCGTAAGGGACTCCCCGGACGCCGCTTTCAGGCGGAAACACGAATCAGGACTCTTCCCCGGACCTCCCCGGCGAGGATCCTGGCGACCGCGTCCGGGACACCTTCGAGGCCGGTTTCGACGGCGATCGACTCCAGGAGGCCCTTCGGCTTGAGGTCGCCGGCCATCCGCCGCCAGAGGGGCGCTCGCTGTTCGATCGGATAGTTCACCGATTCGATACCGAGGAGGTTGACGCCGCGGAGGATGAAGGGGAGCACGCTGGTAGCGATGGCCGTGCCGCCGGTGAGCCCCGAGACCGCGACGGAGCCGCCGTAGCGCGTTCCGCGGAGGAGGTAGGCGGTGGTAGCGCCGCCCACGGGATCGATGGCGGCGGCCCAGCGCTCGGCCTCCAGTGGGCGCGCGCTTTCGGCGCTCACCTCTTCGCGCGAGAGGATCTCGCTGGCGCCGAGGTCGCGGAGGAAGGCGTGTTCCGAGGCCTTGCCGGTGCTGGCGGCGACGGTGTAACCGAGGCCGGCGAGCATACTCACGGCGGTGCTCCCGACTCCTCCCGTGGCGCCTGTCACGAGGACGGTTCCGCTGGCGGGCGTGACGCCGTGCGCCTCGAGCGCGGCGACGGACATGGCGGCCGTAAATCCGGCCGTACCGAGGGCGGCCGCCTCCTTCGCCGAGAGGCCGTCGGGGAGTGGGGAGACCCACTTCCCGGGGCCCCGCCAGAGTTCGGCGTATCCGCCGAAATGACTGATCCCCACCTCGTACCCGATGACGACGACCGGCTGGCCGACGCTGAAGCGCTGATCCTGGGATTCGGTCACGGTGCCGGCGAGGTCGATCCCGGGGACCATGGGATAGGTGCGCACCACGGCGCTCTTCGGCAGGCAGGCGAGGCCGTCCTTATAGTTCACGCCAGACCACTCGACCTTCACGGTGACGTCGCCGGCGGGCAGGTCAGCCTCCGCCATCGTGGTGACCGCTGCGGAGAACTCTTCTCCCGTCTTGTTGAGGAGGAAGGCGCGGAAGGACATGGGGCCACCTTTGGGCCGGCCGCGCGTGAAGACGGCGGCGGGCGGAGATTTCGGCGGGTAGCGTAACCGGCCCCGTGAGTCTGGACGAACGCCCGGCGGGATACGTCCGGGGATAGAATCGGGGCATGAACCTCGCTTCCTTCATTCGCGACGTCCCAGACTTTCCAGAACCGGGAATCCTCTTCCGGGACATCACGCCCCTCCTTGGCAACGCCGAGGCGTTCTCGGCCGTGATCACGGCGCTGGAGGCGGACGCCCGCGCCCTCGGCGCCGAGGTGGTGGTGGGGATTGAATCGCGTGGCTTTCTCTTCGGCGCCCCGCTGGCGGAACGGCTGGGGTTGCCGTTCGTCCCCGTCCGGAAGCCGGGGAAGCTGCCGGCCGCACGGATGTCGGTGGAGTACTCGCTGGAGTACGGCCACTCGCGGCTGGACATCCACGAAGACGCGATGGAGCGCGGCGCGCGCGCCTACGTGGCCGACGATGTGCTGGCGACGGGAGGGACGGCGCTGGCCGCGGCGAAGCTGGTGGAGATGGCCGGGGGCCAGGTGGCGGGCATGGGCTTCGTCATCGAGCTTGCGGATTTACGAGGGCGCGAACGTCTTGGCGGCTACGCGTGCTACGCCGTGCTCACCTACGATGGTGCAGGCGAGCGGATAGGGGCCGCTGAAAGAGGCGCGCCGTCTCGCTGAAACGGGCGCACGCGCGTATGCTGGCGCGGCCGGCGGGGGCCGGCCAGGAAGCACTGCCCGCCCCGGTGACAGGCACGCAGGCCGTGTTCAGTGGCCGCTGAGAGCAGGGTTAAGGTAAAGACGATGAGTTCCACACCCGGAGCGACGGCGCACCAGGCACTCCAGTTGATCACGGGCCTCTATCGGACGACGAACGCGGTCGTCCGGGAACTGGACCAACGCCTCGGACAGGACCACAACGTCACCTTCATTCAGGCGATCACACTCCTTGCCGTCGATTCGTTCACGCGGGCTCAACCGCATCTCGTCGCCGACTACCTCTCGCAGCAGTCGCAAACGGTCACGGGCGTGCTGGACCGTCTTGAGCGGGCCGGACACCTTACGCGGCAGCGCGACCTCGACGATCGGCGCGCCGTCCGGCTGGAATTGACGCCTTCGGGGAAGACCGTCGTCGATGCCGTACGGGCAACGTTGGAACGTCACCTCGGCGACATCGTCTCCGGGGTCGATGGGGAAACGCGGGCGCGGCTGACCAAGGACCTCGAAATCCTGGAGCTGTCCGTCCGGACGGCGGCGCGGAACGGCTGACGTGGCCGGCCCCGGTACACCCGGCGAGGGAGCGCCCGAACCGGTTGTCCTCCGCATTCGCAGGGGCGTGGGGATGGAAATCCTCGACCAGACGCGGCTGCCGCACGAGGAAGTAACGCTCGAACTTCGTGAGGTGGCGGCCGTCTGCGAAGCGATCCGGACGTTGCGCGTGCGGGGCGCTCCGCTCCTCGGTCTCACGGGGGCCTGCGGGATGGCGATCGCCGGGCAGACGGAGGGGACGACCGAAGCGGCCCTCGAGCGGGCGGCGGCGAGCGTCCTGGCGACGCGTCCGACGGCCGTCGATCTCGGCGCGGCCATCCGCCGGGCACTTGGCCAGGCGCGTCTCGCCGGCCCGAAGCATGAAGACCGCCTC
>JANMTH010000423.1:0-2536 GCA_031390305.1 Thermoflexaceae bacterium | reverse complement strand
CGTGAAGCGCGGCGCCAAATCGCCCGCCGACTTTCTGAAGGCGAAGGCCGGCAGCCAACCGACGGCGGCGGCGGCCGCCAAAGCCGCCCTGGCCGCTCGCGCTCTCGGTCTCGACCCTGGTTCCGTGAATGGGACCGACCTCCTGAGCGTCGTGTCGAACAGGTACAACGATATAACGGGGAGATTCGCGGGCGACGACTTCAGCCAGTCGATCGCGATCCTCGGGCTCGCCTGCACGGGCGGTTCAGCCCCGGGCGGTTCGGTGAGCGCTCTGAAGGCGGCCCAACTGGCCGACGGAGGCTGGGGCTTCGAGGGCTTCAGCGACCCCGATACGGCGGCGATCGCCCTCCAGGCGCTGCTCGCCGCTGGCGTACCGAAGACCGACGCCAGCGTGACGAAGGGGCTCGCCCACCTGAAGCAGACGCAGGCCGCCGATGGAGGGTGGGGCTTCGACCCCGCCGCTTCCAACGCTTCTTCGACCGCCTTCGTCGTCCAGGCGCTCATCGCCGCTGGCGAAGACGTCGAGAGCGGAGCCTACCGCAAGGGTTCGGCGACACCCGTGAGCTTCATGATCTCGCAGCAGCTTGCCGATGGTTCGTTCGCGGGCTTCGACCCCGGGTTCGCTGCGAACCAGGTGACGCCGGCGCTCGCCGGGCGGACGTTCTGCAACGCGGTAAACACGCCGATCACCCGGTCCGTACCCACGCCGACCGCGACCGCCACCGCCACAACGAGCCCGAGCGCGACCGCGCCGGCCTCGCCTTCGCCGAGCGCGACGGCGACCCCCACGGCGAGCCCGACGGCGACGGCCAGCCCGGCGGCGACGAAGACCGTGACGACCGCGCCGGCCCCGCCGAACACCGGCGGTGGGACGCGTTCGGCCGGAATGAACGGCGCTTCGCTGGCTGCGGGCCTCGCGCTGGCGTGCGCGGCGGCCACGGTCCTCGCCTTCACCGCGCGGCGCCGGGGATAGCCCGAGGAGGCGGCGATGCACACCTGGAGCTGGACGGCATGGGTAGGGTTGGTGATGACCGTCGCCCTGACGGCGACGAACCCCCTCTACCTCTGCCTGCTCCTGCTCTGTGTGCTCCTCGTTGCGGCGGTGGCGCCGCGTAACGAGAGCGCCGTCGCCGGGCTGCGGGCGCTGCTCGTGTTTGGCGCCGCGATGATGGCGATCTCCCTCCTGATCGCGATGGTGAACGGTACCTATGGCGACCACGTGCTGTTCACGGTGCCTGGGCCTGACGTTCCGCGGTGGCTCGGCGGCCTGGCGATCGGCGGCCCGGTTTCCGGCGAGGGGCTGGTGGCCGCGACGGTCCGTGGGCTGGCGATCCTCTGCGTGCTGGCGGCGTTCGGCGTGTTTAACGGCGCGGTGAGCCCGCATCGCGTCCTTCGGACGGCCCCGGCGGCACTCTTCCACGCCGGGCTTGTCGTCACCGTCGGGCTCACCCTGTTGCCCTCGACGATCGAGGACGTACGGCGCATCCGTGAGATGCGGGCGCTGCGGGGCGGGCCCGGCGGCGTCCGTGGGTTGCCGGGGCTGATCGTCCCCGCTGTCATCGGCGGGCTGGACCGCTCGATGCGCCTGGCCGAGGCGATGGAGGCGCGCGGCTACGCCGCCGGCGCGGCGGCCGCGCGCGGGCCCAGGCTCATCGGCGCGATCTCCGCTCCGCTCTTCCTGGGGGCCGGCTGGTGCTGGTTCTACTACGAGTCGTTGAAGCCGCTGGGGCTGGCCCTCGGCATCGCCGGGGTCGCGGCGATCGCTATCTGGGCCCTCGCCGCCTCGCGCGGCAAAAGCACCACCTCGCTCAACAGCGAACCGTGGACCCGCGCTGACCGCGCCGCCACCGTGCTTTCGGCCGGGCTCGCCCTGTTCGTGCTGGTGGCGGGCGAGGCTGGCTGGGTCGACCTGCGGTACAACCCATTCGCCGGGCTGGAATGGCCGGCCTTCGCGATCGCCGAGGGCGCGCTCGTGCTTCTCAGCGCCCTGCCGGCGGTCTGGCTGCTCTTCGCCGCGCCGGCGGCCACCGCCGCCGCGGAGCCATCGCCGACAGCCGCGTGGACGGTGGGAACGTGATCGCGGCGCTGAAGGGCCTTACCTACCACTATCCGGGTGGCGAGGCGGCAGCGCTCAACGATGTCAGCGTTACCTTCGCGGAGGGCAGCTTCACGCTCCTGGCCGGGCCTTCGGGCGGGGGAAAATCGACGCTTCTGCGGGTGCTGAACGGCCTTGTGCCGCAGTTTCACGGCGGTCGGCTTGGCGGCGCGAGCTGTGTCGCCGGGCTCGACCCGGCGAGGACTCCAGCCCGCCAGATGGCGGCGCTCGCCGGCATGGTCTTCCAGGAGCCGGAGGCACAGTCCGTGAGCGACACCGTGGAGGACGAAATCGCCTTCGGCATGGAGCAACGTGGGACGCCGCCGACCCGCATGCGCGAGACCCTCGATGCCCTCCTGCGAACGCTCGACATCGAGCGGTTGCGCGGCCGGCGGCTGGCCACGCTTTCCGGCGGCGAGCGGCAACGCGTCGCGATCGCCG
>JANMTH010000413.1:0-7856 GCA_031390305.1 Thermoflexaceae bacterium | reverse complement strand
GGTGACGGCCCTGGGCGTCGGCCGCGTGCTGGAGAGCCGCTTCGCGCCGCTCGCGGAGGGCGACTGGGTGGTTGGGCCCACGCTGGCACAGTCCCACGCGCTCATGCCCGGCGCGCTCTTCAACAAGATCGACGCCGGCGTGGCGCCACCCTCGGCGTACCTCGGCCTCCTGGGGATGACGACCGGACTGACCGCCTACTTCGGGGTGTACGCCGTCGGCAAGGTCCAGGCGGGCGATACGGTGGTCGTCTCGGGCGCGGCGGGCGCCGTTGGCACCGTCGCATCGCAGCTGGCGAAGCTAAAGGGCGCGACGGTCATCGGGATCGCGGGCGGCCCGGCCAAGGTGAGCTATCTGGTGGACCAGATAGGATTGGACGCCGCCATCGACTACCGCTCGGAAGACGTCGGCGGTCGCCTCGATGTCCTGGCGCCGAACGGCATCGACGTATTCTTCGATAACGTCGGGGGCGAACTCCTCGACACGGTCCTGGATCGAATTCGCCCTGGCGCGCGCGTCGCCATCTGCGGGGCGATCTCGCAGTACGACGATCTCACGGACGTGCGAGGGCCGAAGCTCTATCTGCGGCTGGCGGAGAGGAATGCGACGATGGCCGGCTTCACCGTGGACCACTACGCGGCCCGGTTCGGCGAAGCGGCCGCCGAACTGGCGGCGTGGATGGGCGAGGGCCGCTTGAAGTTGCCCGAACACATCGAACGGGGCATCGAGCGGTTCCCGGAGGCCCTGATCATGCTCTTTACCGGTGGACACATGGGAAAGCTGCTGGTCGCCCCTCGCTGAAGGATCGGCGAAGTCCCGTTTCCCCGGAGAGGTTCGCCAAATCGCCCTTCCGCTGCCATCGCCACTCGGGTACGCTCTGCGTTGCGTTATCGGCCACGCATATGGGCCCGGCGCCAGAGGATCAGCTACATCTATGGAACTCAGGAACGCAGTTATCGTCGATGGCGCCCGTTCGGCATTCGCCAGGGGCGGCCGGGGCAAGCTCGTGGCCACGCGGCTGGATGAGGCCGGGGCAGCCGTCCTTCGCGCCCTGCTCGACCGCAACCCCAAAGTGACGGACGAGATGATCGAGGACATCGGCCTCGGAAACGTCGCCGGGGCAGCCGAACTTGCCGGGATCGGCGCCGACACGATCGCGCGGCTGGCCGGGCTGCCCGCCGAGATCTCGGCCTTCGATAGCAACCGCCAGTGCGGTTCGAGCATGGAAACTCTCCATCGCATCGCCCAGTCAATCATGGTCGGGGCGACGGACTGCGGCGTGGCCATGGGCATCGAGCGGATGGGCCGCCAGCTCGGCGGCGGCGCCCGCGGCGATACCAACCGGATCACGGAGTTCAACAAGCGCCGCCTCGAACAGAACGACGTGCAGCGCAACCTTTCCCGGAACCACTTCGACGACTTCAGCGTCCCCTTCCAGGACGAGATTCTCGACTACTCACCGATACTCTCGATGGTCCAGACCGCGCAGAACGTCGCCGAGGTCTACGGCCTGACGCGCGAGGAGCTCGACCTGTTCGCCGTCGATAGCCACCGCAAGGCCGTCGAGGCGTACGCCAAGGGCTTCTACAAGGATGAGATTATCCCCCTCGAAGTCGAAGAGCCCGTGTTCGACGACCAGGGCAACTGGGTCGCGGACAGCCGCGGCAAGACGGTCATGTTCGACCGCGATGAATGCATCCGCGCCGGCACGAACATCGAGGCGCTGAGCCAGCTCCCGAACGTCAAGGGCATCGTCAGCCCAACGGGCGCCGAGCTCCGGATCACGGCCGGGAACTCGTGCCCAACGAACGACGGCATCACCGCCACCCTGATCATGAGCGAAGAGAGGGCGCGTGAACTCGGCCTCGAGCCGCTCGCCCGGATCGTGGGCTACGGCGTCTCGGGCGTGAAGCCGCAGGTGATGGGCCTCGGCCCTGTGCCTTCGACGAAGAAGGCGCTTCGCCATGCCGGCATCAGCGCCGACCAGATCGACCGCGTCGAGTTCAACGAGGCCTTCGCGGCGCAGGTCATCCCCTCCTGCCGCGACCTCGGCATCCCGCTGGACCGCGTGAACGTGAACGGCGGATCGATCGCGATCGGGCATCCGCTCGGCGCGACGGGCGCCCGGCTCGTCCTCACGCTCGCGCACGAACTGCGGCGGAGCGGCGGACGCTACGGCCTCGCCACCCAGTGCATCGGCGCCGGGATGGGCATCAGCACAATCATCGAACGGGTCTAGTCCCTTCGAGGTAGACCTTCCGAAGGCGGCGCCAGCTCCAGGAGCTGGCGCCGCCTTCCCTGTTTCTCGCTTTACCATCACCGGCGTGAAACACTGGTAGGGAATGTCAACGACGGCCACCGGCCCGGCGGTCCAGGCGGAATCGATCATCCACGCGTACGGAGAGCGGCGCGCCCTCGACGGATTCACGGTCGATGTGCCGCGGCGCGGCGTCTTTGGCCTGTTGGGGCCCAACGGGAGCGGCAAGAGCACCTTCATCACGATGGTCGCCGCTATGGAGCAGCCCCAAACGGGCAAACTCAAAGTGCTCGGAGAGGTGCCGGCGGCCGGCCTGCGGGCGCGCGTCGGCACGGTCTTCCAGGAGAACGCCCAGGACCCGAACATGCGCGCCGCGGAACAGCTTCTGCTCGCGGGCAGGGTCTTCGGAATGGGCCGCGAACAGGCGCGTAGCCGAGCCGAGGCGCTGCTCGGACAATTCGGCCTGGGGGCGCGCGCCAACGACCCGATCAGCGCCCTCAGCGGGGGGATGCGGCGGCGCCTGGAGATGGCCCGCGCCCTCCTCCACGACCCGGACCTCCTCCTTCTCGATGAGCCGACGACTGGCGTCGATCCGGGCGAGCGCCAGGCCCTCTGGGCGGCGCTCCTCGATACACCGGACCGGGGCCGGACGATCCTTCTCGCCACCAACGACCTTGCCGAGGCGGACCGGGTCTGCGACGCCGTGGCCTTCATCCGCGATGGCCGGGTGATAGCCAGCGGCACCCCGGCGGAGCTGAAGCGAGGCCTCCGGCGCGAAGCGGTGCGCGTTGGCTGGGAAGGGCCTTCGGCTGAACAGCTCGCGCAGGCAGCGGCCTGGCCCGGCGCCGGCGATATCACGGCGCTGGAGGGCATCGTCCATGCCACCGTCGATGACGCCGCCGCCTTCGTCCCACGCCTCTTCGCCCTGGCGGGCAGCGCCATTCGCTCGGTGACGATCGAACGCGCTTCGCTAGAGGACGCCTACTTCCAGTACGTGAACCAGCGCGCGCCCGCGCCCGAGGCGGTCGCGTGAGCGCGGCCAGCGCCTGCCTGGCGCTTTTCGAACGGGACGTGATGGCCGTCACGCGGTCGCGCTCGCAGCTCTACTCAACGATGCTGACGCCCTTGCTTTTTCTTGTGTTCCTGGGGACCGGCGTCTCCCGTGGGCTTGAGCCTTCGAGCCTGCCAGCCGGGAACTACACGGCCTACCTCGTGGCCGGCGTCGTCGTGATGACGGCCGTCTTCTCGTCCACGTTCTCCAGCGCCTCCTACTACCGCGACCGCGATTCCGGGCTGCTCCGCATGCTCCTCTCTTCGCCGCTTGGGGCGCGGTGGCTGCTGCTTGGGAAGTCGCTGGCGGGCGTGACGATAGGAGTGAGTCAGGCGGTCGTCGTCCTCGCGGTGGCGGCGCCGTTCGTCGATTTCGAGTGGCAGTACGGCGTCGTTCGCGGGCTGGCCATCTCCTTCGCGGCCATCCTCCTCCTCAACGTGATGCTCGGAGGCGTGGCCCAGGCGGTGGCGACGCGGATCACCTCGATGCAGGGCTTTCACCTCGTGATGAACCTCGTGCTCTTCCCGCTCCTCTTCTTCAGCGGCGCCTTCTTCCCGGTGGCCAACCTGCCGACCTGGCTGGAAGTGTTGGCCTATCTGAACCCGCTGAGCTACGCCGTCGATGCCATGGAAGTCGCGACGTACGCCGATTCGAGCGAAGGCTTCATCGGCCTGGGCATCGACTTCGCGGTCCTGGGTGTTCTGGCGGCGGCCGTGTACGCCCTCGGCCTGAGCCGCGTCCCGCGCCTGAGCTGGTCCGGCAAGTAGCGGGTCCGCGTGGCCTGCCCATCCATGGGCTCACCATACGAGGCGGTGGCGCTCGATGACGGGGAATGTCGCCTCGAAATCGAGGTCGCATCCGTACCTCGCTGCCATGGCGACCATTTTCTGGGGATCGGGCTCGCCGGACAGGCCCCCCAGGTCGCGAAACAGCTCCTCTAAGCCAGCGCTGGAGATAATTTCCAGCACCGAGGCCGGTTCGTCGCCGGCGTTCCAGAACGTGTGCCACTGATCACGCGGCTTGAAGATCAGGTCACCGGGACCGGCGACGAACTCCTGCCCACCGAGGATCGCGCCGACGCGTCCATCGAGGACATATGTGTACTCGTCTTCTCTCCGATGGCGATGCATGGGAGCCGCCAGCGCTCGTGGCGCGAAGCGGTGTTGCACCAGGGCGAACCGTCCCCCGGTCTGGCCGCCGTCGATCATGAAACGGTCGGTCACGAGGCCGGGGATCGTCTCCCCCTCGCCAGCGGCCAGGATGCGGGCGGCAGCGCCACTGATCGTCGTCTCGGTCATGAGTTCCTCCTTCGTTCGCCATCGGAGAGTAAGACCGCGCCGCCAGCCTCGGAACTCCATAAAGCTGGTATCCGGCCCGCGGCCCCGGCTACAATCCGCCAATGGCCATGCAGTCGCTTGAACGAGCGGTGGACAAGGTCGCCCGCCTTTCGAGCGGCGCCATGGATCTCGTCGCCTTCTGGCGGGCGGTGACTGAAGTGCTGGCCGAGGCCGTGCCGTATTACTGGACGCCCTGCTGGTACACCGTCGATCCCGACTCTCTCCTGATCACTAGCCACTTTCATGACGGGCTGGCGGAGTTTCCGGCCGAATGGCTTGTTGAGGAGTATTACGGCGACGATGTCAACAAGATCGCTGATGTGGCGCGCTCGCCAACGGGCATCAGCACGTTGCATGACGCTACCGGCGACAAGCCATCCAACAGTCGACGCTGGCAGCAGAACATGACGATGGGCGGAGACCAGGAGTTAATCCTCGGATTGCGTACGAAGGCGGGAGATGTCTGGGGCGCGCTCGGGCTGTACCGGGAACCGGATCGCCCACTCTTCGACGCGAGAGAGAAGGAGTTCTTGGTCGCGGTGGCGCCCTACCTCGCTCATGGCGCCCGCCGGTCGCTCCTCTTCGGCGAAGCCGTCGATCGGGAGCGCCTGGATGGCCCGGGCCTGGTCATCCTGAACGAACGGTGGCAGGTGGAATCGACGACGCCGGGCACCGATCGCTGGCTTGCCGAGCTTCCGGATGGCGATGGGGATGCGGGGCGGCTGCCGTCCGCCGTGCTGTCGGTTGCCGCTCGCGCCGTCATAGGGGAAGGAAGCGGTGAATCGGCCGAGAGCGCAGAGGCGCGGGTACGTTCTCGCGCCGGCCGGTGGATCACTCTGCATGGCGCTCGTCTCGCCGCCGATGGCGGAACGCGGATCGCCGTTATCATCGAGCCGGCCGGCCCGGCACGAATCTATCCGCTGTTGATGTCCGCTCATGACCTGACAGTTCGCGAACGCGATGTGACCCGGCTGATCTTGCAGGGCGATTCGACCGCGGAGATAGCACGCAGACTTGTCGTATCCGAGCACACGGTGCAGCAGCACCTCAAGAGCATTTTCGATAAGACGGGCGTACGCAGCCGTCGTGACCTGGTGGGGAAAGTCTTCTTCGCACACTACGAGCCTCGCTTCCGTGAGAACGAGCGACGCGTGGCGCAGGGTAAGCCGATTCGGGGCGCTCCTTAGCGTGCGCGTGAAGCACGAGCGGCCGGACGCGAAAAGGCCCCCCTTGCGGGAGGCCCTGACATCTTGCCTGGTTGCCTGGGCTACGCGAGCGCGGCCTTCGCCTGACCGGCGATCGTGCTGAAGGCGTCGGGACGGGTGACGGCGAGGTCGGCGAGGGCCTTGCGGTCCAGTTCGATGCCGGCGAGCTTCAGGCCGTGGATGAGACGGCTGTAGCTGAGCCCGTGGAGGCGCGCTGCGGCGTTGATCCGGATGATCCAGAGCTCGCGGAAGTCGCTCTTGCGGTCCTTGCGGTCGATGTAGTTGTAGCGGAGGGCGTGCATCATCGATTCGTTGGCGCGCTTAATCAGGCGATGCCGCTGACCGTGATGGCCCTTCGTGAGGGCGAGAATCTTCTTATGACGGGCGTGGGAGGTGACGCCTCGCTTCACTCGGCTCATAGCGTGTGTTCCTTACTGGCCTGCGAGAAGGCGCTCGATGCGCTTCGCGTGTGTGGGGCTTACTTCAACGGTACGGCCGAACAAGACGGTGATCGGCTTGCGCTTCTTCCGCCGGAAGTTGTTGCGGCTTCCGTACATGCGCATGATCTTGCCGCCGCCGGTTACGCGGAAGCGGGCGGCTGCGCCCCTGTGGGTCTTGAGCTTGGGCACGGTAAATCTCCTGTGGCGAAGACGGCGGGAGGCTTTTCAGTCTTCCGGTTCGTCCTCGTCCTCTTCGTGTTCTTCATTCTCGCCGACAACTGGCGCAGCGGCCACTGCCGCGAGGAGGGCTTCGTCTTCTTCCTCTTGCTCGGGGGCGGCGCCACCGGCGACGGCGGCGGCGTTGGCCTTGGCGATGGCGGCCATCTTCCGCTTGTCCGGAGCGAGGATCATGGTCATGTGGCGCCCTTCAAGCATCGGATCCTTTTCGAGGATGGCGATGCTTTCGAGCGTGCCGAGAACGCGTTCGAGCAGGTTCTTCCCAATCTGGGGGTGGGTGATTTCGCGGCCACGGAACATGACCGTGACCTTCACCTTGTCGCCCTGCTTGAGAAGCTTGGCGGCCGTCCGGGTCTTGAAATCGACATCGTGGTCGTCGATCTTCGGCTTCATGCGGACCTCGCGGAGCTGCATGTTGACCTGGTGCTTCTTGGCTTCCTTGTCCTTCTTGGACTGTTCGTATTTGTAACGGCCGAAGTCCATGAGGCGGGCAACGGGCGGCGAAGCCTGGGAGGCGACCTCGACGAGATCGACCCCCTGTTCGCGGGCCATGCCGATCGCTTCAGCGGTGCGGACGACCCCTACCTGGCGCCCTTCGCCATCGATGAGACGAACTTCCGGCACGCGGATACGCTCGTTGATGCGAGGTTCTGGTGGTAATGGCTTAGGCGGTGCTTTTGGTCTTTTCCTCAAACTGCTTCCCGAGTGGTATGCGAACGACTTGCAAGCATATCAGCAGGCGGTGATTCGTGTATATCCATGGCGAAACCCTACCATGGCGCGATGCTTCCGGTACGAAAAGCGCTGATTCTGGCCGCCGGCCTTGGGACGCGGATGCTCCCGGCGACCAAAGCGGTGGCCAAGGAGATGCTCCCGATCGTCGATAAGCCGCTCATCCAATACGCCGTCGAGGAGGCGGTGGCGGCGGGCATCGCGGATATCACCTTCGTGATCGCCGCGGGCAAGGAAGGGATTCGCGCGCATTTTTCGGACACGACGCGCGCGGACGCCTATGGGCGGGCGAGCGGCGATACGCTCCTCGAAGCCCGCATCAGCGGACCAGCGCACCTCGCGACCTTCCACTGGGCCTTCCAGGACGAACCGAGGGGCATCGCCCACGCGGTCACCTGCGCCCGGGAACGGCTCGAAGGCGAGCCGTTCGCCCTGATCTTCCCCGATGACCTGATCCTCGGAGCGCGGTCCTGCGTCGGTCAACTGGTAGAGGCGCACGGGCGCGTGGGCGGGACCGTCATCGCCGTCCAACCGGTGCCGCGCGCAGATATCCCTCAATATGGGATCATCGATCCGGCGGGGAGCGGGAACCCGATGCC
>JANMTH010000367.1:0-2016 GCA_031390305.1 Thermoflexaceae bacterium | reverse complement strand
GCTCCATCTGGCACCAGGCCCTGGTTCGCGAGGGCGCAAACCTCGGGCCCGGCTGCATCATCGGCAAGGGCGTCTACGTCGGCAGCGATGTCCAGATCGGCGCGAACTGCAAGGTCCAGAACTACTCCTGCGTCTACGAAGGGGCGACCCTCGAAGACGGCGTCTTCGTCGGCCCCGAGGTCGTCTTCACCAACGACAAGTACCCGCGCGCCATCAATCCGGATGGCACGCTGAAGTCCGAATCGGATTGGGAGCTGGGCCGCACGCTCGTGAGGCATCGCGCTGCCGTGGGGTCGCGCTCGGTCATCGTCACGGGCGTCACCATCGGCCGCTGGGCGCTCATCGCCGCCGGCTCCGTCGTCACGAAGGATGTCCCGGATCACGCCCTCGTCGTCGGCGCACCCGCGCGGCTCACCGGCTGGGTCTGCATGTGTGCCCGCTTGCTCGATGCGGCCCTGACCTGCCCGCACTGTGGCCGCGCCTACCGTAAGGTGGAAGCGGGCCTCGAGTTCGTACCCTAGCGCGCGGCGCGAACCCGTCCGCAACTCGACCGTCAGGGAGGGCATTCGTCCGCCCCCAACGCACGCTCAAACCGCCCGGAGGCTCCCGCTCATGGCAGACCGCCCCTTCATTCCAGTCGCGAAGCCCCTCGTCTCGGAAGAGGAGAAGCAGGCCGTCCTCGAAGTCCTCGATAGCGGCCAGCTTGCCCAGGGGACCCGTGTGGAGCGTTTCGAGCGGCTCTTCGCCGATTATCACAACGCGAAGCACGGCGTCGCCGTGAACAGCGGCACGGCCGCACTCATTGTCGCTCTTCAGGCCCACGGAGTTGGTCCGGGCGACGAGGTGATCACGTCACCGTTTAGCTTCATCGCGACTGCCACGAGCATCATCGCCTGCGGTGCCCGGCCCGTCTTCGTCGATATCGACCCCTTCGACTTCAACCTCGACC
The DNA here is from genome assembly GCA_031390305.1 of Thermoflexaceae bacterium. Taxonomy (GTDB): domain Bacteria; phylum Chloroflexota; class Dehalococcoidia; order Tepidiformales; family Tepidiformaceae; genus JANMTH01. Next base: position 1,067 of record JANMTH010000367.1, on the reverse strand, counting down.
CGAACCTCGTCGAGGACGCGATCACCGACCAGACGAAGGCGATCATGCCTGTCCATCTCTACGGTCACCCGGCGGAGATCGGCGCCTTGCGCGAGATCGCCGACGACAACGAGATCGCCCTCGTCGAGGACGCCGCCCAGGCCCACGGCGCGGAGTCGAAGGGCCAGCGCGTCGGCACACTCGGCACCGGCTGCTTCAGCTTCTACCCGACAAAGAACATGACGACGGGCGAAGGCGGCATCATCACGACAAACGACGACGAAGTCGCGCGGATGGCCCGGATCATCCGCAACCACGGCCAGGAGCGCCGCTACTACCACGAGCACTTTGGCCTGAACTGGCGGATGACCGACCTCTGCGGCGCCATCGGCGTCGTTCAGATGACGCACATCGACGCATGGAACGAAGCCCGCATTCGCAACGCCGCGCGGCTCTCGGAACTCATCACCGAGGTCGAGACGCCGCGCGTCCGCGAAGGCGACCGCCACGTCTTCCACCAGTACACGGTCCGCGTTCCCGGCGACCGCGACGCCTTCCAGGCGAAGCTCCAGGAGGCTGGCATCGGCAGCGGCGTCCACTACCCGATCCCAATCCATCGCCAGCCGATCATGAAGCAGCTGGGACTCGGCGGAGTCGAATGCCCCGTCGCCGAAGCGGCCGCCGCGGCTGTCCTCTCGCTCCCCGTCCACCCATCGCTTACGGACGACGACCTCGTCTACATCGCCGAAACCGTGAACCGCCTCGCCCGCGAACAGCGGTAGCGGCCGAGAATCTCCGCGCTACCGTATGACCTTGAATACGCCGGGGTCCACGCGCGTGATGTCCGTCAGGATGTCTATCCGCTTGACGCACGTGGTCTGTACGCGGAGGTTGAGGGGCCCGTAGGTGCCCGGTTGAGGCAGCGTGACCTGCGCCTTACGGACGCACTTGTCTGCCGGAGTCGTGACTTCGAGTTCGAGCGGGAAGTCCTTCGCGCCGAGGGTGCAACTGCCCACGAACCGTCCATCGTTCCCGGTCGCCGCGAGGAACACCCAGTCTGGCTGCTTCGAATAGCCGACCGCGACCAG
>JANMTH010000046.1:0-3862 GCA_031390305.1 Thermoflexaceae bacterium | reverse complement strand
GGCGTAGCCATCGCGGAGGTCCTCGATCGCCTCCCGGCGAGAGTCGGCGAGGTGGACGCTCATGACCACGCGCCAGTTGGCACGGTCCACCCGCTTCCCGCTCTCGGCGGCCGCTTCCTCTACCCAGCTCCAGGTGCGCTCGAAGGCCTCGCTATCCGCGCCGGCGACGGAGAGGAGGCCGAGGCCGTGCTTGCCCGCCGCCACCGGGCCGGTGGGCGTGAACGTCGCGGCGACGGAGACAGGCAGGTGTGGTTCGCTGAACATCGCCATCTGGAGGCGGGCCTCGCGCAGGGTGAACCAGTCCGTCTTCATCGAAACCGGCCCCTTCGCCTCGAAAAGGGCCATGATCGCGTCGAGCGACTCGTGCATCATCCGCCGCTGGTTCACCGGGTCGATGCCCATCATGTAGGCGTCGGAGGTGAGGGCGCCGGGGCCCACGCCGAGCATCGCCCGCCCTTCCGTCATGTGGTCGAGCTGGAGCATCTGGTCGGCGACCATGAGCGGGTGGTGGTAGGGCAGGCTGAGGACGCCAGTCCCGAGCTTGATCCGCCGGGTCGTGCGCGAGGCCGCGGCGATGAAGGCCACGGGGTCGCTGATCAGCTCACGGCCGAAGCTGTGGTGCTCGCCGATCCAGGCCTCGTCGTAGCCCAGGGCGTCGAGGTACTCGACGGTCGCCATATCGCGCTTCAGGCAGAGCGTCGGGTTCTCACCAACACGGTGCCAGGGGGCGATGAAGATACCGAACTTCATCCGGCGGGAACGGGCCATGCAAGTGCTCCTGCGGCCGAATAGTTCGTGCCGGCCTAAGGAACGCTACGGCTGGCGGCGAGGGACCGTCAAGGACGGCCCCCTACGCCGCGCCTACGCCCCGCCGGCTGGCACTGCTTCCCGCTTGCCGGCGCCGAGGACGAAGCCCTCGTAGCCGTTCGCCCGGACGTCGATGCACTTCTGTCGGTAGGTCCCCACGCCGCCCACATACGGCATGAAGACGCGCGGCTTGCCGGGGATGTTCGCACCCAGATACCAGGAGTCGGCGAGGGGGTAAAGCGTGGCGTCCGCCAGCTCGTTCAGGTGCACGCCCCAGTCCTTCTCCGCCTGCGCGTCCGGCTCGATGACCTCGATCTCTCGCTCGCGCATGTACTCGACGACGTCCGCAATCCATTCGACGTGCTGCTCGATGGAGACAGGCATGTTGCTTAGCACGGATGGGCTGCCCGGGCCGGTGATCATGAAGAAGTTCGGGAATCCGACGCTGGCCAGGCCGAGGTAGGTCTTCGGGCCCTCCGACCACTTCTCCTTCAGCGCCAGCCCGCCCTTACCGCGGATGTCCATCTTGAAGAAGGCGCCCGTCATCGCGTCGAAGCCGGTGGCGAAGATGATCACGTCGAGGTCGTATGCCCCGTCCGTGGTCCGGATTCCCGTCGGCGTGATCTCTTCGATCGGTGCGTGGCGAATATCGACCAGGGTCACGTTGTCGCGGTTGTAGGTCTCGAAGTAGTTCGTATCGATGAGCGCGCGCTTGGAAGAGAACGGGTGATCCACCGGGACCAGCTTTTCCGCCGTCTCCGGGTCCGCCACGATCTCGCGGATCTTCCCGCGGATGAACTCCGAGGCCGTCGCGTTCGCCCGCAGATCGGTCGCGATATCGCCAAACGAGCCGTAGAAGAACTGGAACCCTCCCTGCTCCCAACCGGCTTCGTAGACGGCGAGGCGCTCCTCGGGGCTTGCATCCAGCGCCGACCGTTCGAGGGCGTCGTTCGGGAAGCCGCCGGCCGACCAGCGCGCCTTTTCGTAGACCTCGTCGTAGCGCGTCTTGATCTCATCGAAGACAGCCTTATCGACGTTTCCATGGCGGGCCGGGATGGTGTACTGCGGCGTCCGCTGGAAGACGAAGAGCTGCCCGGCCTGCTTCGCGATCACCGGGATCGCCTGGACGGCGCTCGAACCCGTGCCGATGACGCCGACGCGCTTGCCCGTCAGGTCCACACCTTCGTGCGGCCAGGAACCGGTGTGGTACGACTCGCCAGCGAACGTCTCGCGGCCCTTGATGTTCGGGACCTGGCCGGCCGAAAGGCAGCCGATGCCCGTGATCACGTACCGGGCCGTGACCTTTTCGCCCTTGTCGGTGGTCACATCCCAGAGATTCGTGGCTTCGTTGAAGTGGGCGGCGGTGACCCTGGTGTTGAACTGGATGTCGCGCCGGAGGTTGAAGCGGTCCGCCACGTGGTTCAGGTAGCGAAGAATCTCCGGCTGCTCCGGATACTTCATGCTCCACTCCCACTCCTGCATCAGCTCCTTGTCGAAGGAGAAGCAGTACATGTAGGCCTCGGAGTCGCAGCGCGCGCCCGGGTAGCGGTTCCAGTACCACGTGCCGCCGACGCCGTCGCCCGCCTCGAAGACTTTGGCCGACATGCCGAGCAGGTCGCGCAGCCGGTAGAGCATGTAGAGCCCGGAGAATCCAGCGCCGATAACCACGGCGTCGAAGTCAGCAGTCTTGGTAGTCCCAGCCATGTTTCTTCTCCTTCTTGGTCCGGCCGCCCATGGCCGGGTGTGCTTGCTCGTTGGGGCTCAGGCCGAGGCCGTCGCCGGTTCCTTCTTCGTCGATTTCGCGATACAGGCGCGAACCGCCTTCACCACCTGCTGGATGCCGAGTTCGCTCCCGGGGAGCATAAGCAGCGAGAAAAAGGCGTGCATCTGGCCCGCGTAGCGCTTCAATTCCACGGGTACGCCGGCCTCGGTCAACCGCTTCGCGTAGGCCTCGCCCTCCTCGCGGAGGACATCGTGCTCGGCCGTCAGCACCACCGCCGGCGGTAGCCCCGCGAGGTTTGCGGCGTGCAGCGGCGAAGCATCCGGCTCGCGGCGCCGCGAGGGATCGGGCACGTAGTGGTCCCAGAACCAGACCATCCCCTCGCTCGTCAGGAGAAGCTGGTTCTCCGGGTCGAGGTAGGACGCCCGCGTGAAGTCCGCGTCCGTCACCGGATAGACCAACACCTGGAGGGCGATCTTCGGGCCGCCGCGGTCGCGCGCCCGGATCGCCATTACGGTCGCGAGGTTTCCACCAGCGCTGTCGCCCGCGACGATCAAGGGCACATCGCGCCCGGCGATCTCGTTGAGCCGCTTGCCGACCCACTCCAGGGCGGCGTACGAATCGTCCACCGCGACGGGGTAGCGATGCTCGGGGGCCAGCCGGTACTCGACGAGGACGACGGCGCAGGAGGTGCGCTCCGCCAGCTTCCGGGCGAGCGTGTCGTACTCGTCGATGGCGCCGATCACCCAGCCGCCACCGTGGAAATAGACGATCACGCCCCGCGGCCGCTCAAACGGGACGAGCACGCGCACCGGAATCGAACCGCCAGCGACCGGCAGCTCGTGCTCTTCGACGCGGAGCATCGCTGGCCCCGGTCCGGCCATCGCCGCCAGGGCTGGGCCGAGAGCCCGTGCTTCCTCCGGCGTGCCTTCGTGCAAAGGCTTGCCCCCGGCCGCGGCCATCTGTTCGAGAAACGTCTTCGTTGCCGTGTCCACTGTCATGTGCGACTCCCCTTCCACGGGATTTGGTTCATCACACGTGAATCTACGCCCCTCTGGCCCCTCATTCAAGGAGCGGCGCCGGGCCGGGACTCTGGCAGCGATTCTTCGAATCGCACGATCCGCCCTTGAGCGGCGATGCCGGGGTGTTATGCTGCTCCCGCTAACGACCTGGTGCGCCCATTAGCGGCGCGAGGGGGATGCCCGTGATCGATCAGCGGCAACTGGCGAAGATGACCGAAAAGATGCGCGAAGCGCGCCACGAGGATGCGACCCAGATCTTTTGCGACCTCCTCAAGGACGGCGCCGACCCGCGCGCCCTCGGCCGCGAAGCGAT
>JANMTH010000354.1:0-1904 GCA_031390305.1 Thermoflexaceae bacterium | reverse complement strand
CAGAAAGGACAACCCGATCATGATGAAACCGATGAACGACGAATTCGGCCGGCGGATCCGCAGCTTTCTCGAACGGAAGAGCTGGTGGGAGATCGCCAAGAAGGTGCAAACGGAAGTGGATGAGAACCTGATCTGGCAGGTGATGGTCGCGGGCATCCCGCAGCTCCCGCCGGAAGACTTAAAGTTCGCCCAGGCGATGAACTGGGCGATCTCCGGGAAGGAGCTGGACGAGACCGGCCTCAATGCCGCGGACTATGAAAGCGAGAACTGGGACTACGAACCCGCGTCTCTCGCTGGAGAACCCGCGGACACAGCGTTGCGCGTTGTCGGCGCTGCCACCATCCGTTTCGTCCGGGATCCGGCGAAGAATCACGCGGACACGCGAAAGCGCGGTGAGGACTTCGCCGAGAAGATTGTTAAGGGTTCGGCCCGTTCGGGCCCGTGCAAGGCCGATGCCCCAACGCCCGCTGCTCCGAATCCGATGCCTTCCCCTCTCAGCACGATCGAATGGCGCGTCAAGGGCGCCGTTTATCTCAAATAGGAGGTGCGCCATGGGCGCCGTTCCGTTCGATGACGTTTCCGGGGCCACCCGGGCCATCCTGGAGAACCTCCAGGGCAACATCCTCAAGGCCCACGGCCTCGACCAGTCGATCCACATCTTCATCCGCTTCCGCCAGGCCGACATCACGCCCGGGGCCGGGCCCACGGCAGCGGAGGTAGAGGCGGCGCGGCGATCTCTCGGCACCCTGCTGGGCGGTGCGCTCTCTGGCGCCGATGGGCGGCCCATCAGGGTGACGTCCGCGTCCGCCCAGAAACGGCCCGAAAACGGGGCGATCGGCGAGCCGTTCGTCTCGGTAGCGCTCGCCAAAAGTGGATACAAATTTCTCAACGAGGCTGAGCGGATGCCCGGCGACCCCGCCTTCATCGGAGGCATGGCCGCCCGCGGCCCAGCCTGGAGCGATCCCCCGCCAGGAGACTGGGAGCTGGGCCTGCGTACGGAGCCGCACGCCCTGGTCACGCTCGCCGATACAGAGGGCCAGTTCGGCGGTTCCAGCCAGGCGCTCTGGGCACATCTCATCAACCATGTCGCTGTCGTGGGCAGCGAGATTGGAGCGACACGATACGAAGTCGTGAATGGCCTGCGCCAGCGAGTCGAGCACTTCGGATACGTCGATGGCCACAGCCAGCCAGTCTTGCTGAAGAGCCAGGCGGACCGGCTCGGGTCAAGGCTCGCCTGGGACCCGGTGTTCGACCCCGAGACCGTACTCGTGCCCTGCCCTCACGGTGGCGAACAGGGCTTCGGAAGCTACCTCGTCTTCCGCAAGCTGGAGCAGGACGTCGCCGCCTTCAAGGGGGCTGTGGACGCCCGCGCGGAGGCCGCGTCCGCGGCGCTGACGTTGCCTGAACGAGTGGCCGTGGCGGGAGCCGAAATCGTTGGCCGGTTCGAGGACGGCACGCCTCTAGCGGTGGCCTCCAGTCCTTCTGGCCGGCGACCACCGCCAGACAACGACTTCACCTATGCCTCACCGCCGTGGCGGCCCGTGCCAGCTGACGCGCACACGCTGCTCATGAACCCACGCGATTGCACGGAACGGGCCAATCTCTTCCCCCGGCGCGGCATCACGTACGGGGCCCCGGCTCCCTCGGCCTACCTGGGGCTCGCACATGCGGTACACCCAGCGGGCGGTGTAGGCCTGCTCTTCATGGGCTATATGCGCGACATCGCCGGCCAGTTCGAGGAACTCCAGAAGCGGACGGTGGGCGACGCCATGTTCGGCGGAGGGGGGTTCGTTCGTTTGCTTGGCGGCGGCTACTTCTTCGCGCCGTCGCTCTCCGGGCTTGGGAAACTCGCCCTGTGAGGGCGGTTTGCCGCACGCTTCCGAATTCGGCGTAGAATCCGCATC
>JANMTH010000343.1:0-2490 GCA_031390305.1 Thermoflexaceae bacterium | reverse complement strand
AAAATATCTGACTACAACCGCGAGTATCACCGCTTAGAAGAACTGAAGGTGACCAACCTTTTTCTCGGCAGCGATACCAGCACGCCGATTGTGCTCATCCGGAAATTCAACAATAAGGAAAATGCCATGAAGTTCTATAATGGCGTTGAAAATAAAGAGGAGGAGTTTATCGATCCCAAGGTGGAGTACGAAATGTTTGCTATTTCGGCTGACAATTACCGGACACTTTTCAGCGTGAAAACGGTGGAGGCGCATAAGGCGCACATCATGGCGAAACTTCACGCGCGCAATCGCACCGACCTGATCCGCTACGCCATCCGCAAGGGGATCGTTCGCCTGGAAAGCGTGGAAGAGGCGGAGCGCCTGATCAACGGCGTTGGCGACGCCGCCGGCTAGAGAGCAACACACCTCCCGTCTCTCCCGCGGAAAGGCCCGGCGTCATGCCGGGCCTTTCCGTGTCCCTCCGGGGGGCCGCTGGCGAGGCCTTCGCGGTTCGCCGGAAGGGATTCGGGGGACCCGGCGCGGGACTCAGGGCGCCGTGCTTCCCCCGGCGGGCGTTCCCCGATAAACCCGTTCGACGGCCGTTCCTACGATACCCAGAGGAGTACAGGAAACGGCGATGATCGAACTGACCCGCATCGATGGCACCGTGTTCTACCTCAACCCCGACCTGATCGAGATGGTCGAGGCGACGCATGACACGCACATCACGCTCATTAACGGGCATCGCTACGTCTGCGGTGAAGCGCCAGCGTTGATCGCCGAGCGGATCGCCGACTACCGGCGAGCGACGATGGGCCTCATCCGGAGGGCGAGCTAGGTGGATATCGCAACGCTGGCCGGCCTGGGTCTGGTGATAGTGGGGATCATCGGCGGCTACATCATGGAAGGGGGCAACCCGGCCAAGCTGATCAACATCCCCGGCCTCATGATCGTCGTCCTCGGATCGCTGGGGGCGACGATGATCTCGCAGCCGCTTGCGAACGTGATCGGGCTTCCGAAGTTCATTCTCTCGGCGATCCTGGGTGGGGCGAAGCATAACCCGACGGAGACCGTCGATCGGTTCGTGACGATGTCGGACAAGGCGCGGCGTGAGGGCCTTCTCGCGCTCGAGGCGGACGTCGATACGATCCACGACCCGTTCATGCGCAAGGGCGTCCAGCTCATGATCGACGGTACGGACCCGGAGTTGCTTCGCCAGATCATGGAGATCGACGCCGAAGCGCAGAAGCACCGGGCCGAGGCGGGGGTGGCGATCCTGGAGTTCTGGGGTGGTATCGCGCCAACGATCGGCGTGCTTGGCGCTGTCCTCGGCCTGATGAGCGTCATGAGCCACCTCGACAAGCCGGAGCTGATCGGGCCCGGCATCGCGGTCGCGTTCATCGCAACGTTCTGGGGCGTGTTCATCGCGAACGCGCTCTTCCTCCCCATGGCCAAAAAGCTGCACAACAACATGAATCACGAGCAGCACGCGTTGGAGCTGGTGATCGAAGGGCTCATGTCCATCCAATCCGGTGATAACCCGCGCATCGTGAGGGAGAAGCTCGAAGGCTTCCTTGCTCCCGGCCAGCGCCAGGCCAAGGACGCAGAGCACCGGGAGGCGGCCTGATGGCGCGCAAGCAAGAGGCCGCGGCTCCCGAGAATCACGAACGCTGGATCGTTAGCTACGCGGACATGGTGACGCTGCTCTGGGCGCTCTTCGTGGTGCTCTACGCGCTGAGTGATTCGAATCCGCGGAAGATGCTGTTGGTCCAACAGTCGATCGACCAGGCGTTCGATATCGGCGTGCTCTCCGGCTCGGCCGGGTCGGCGTCGCTGATCGCCTCCGGTGGCGGCCTGACGCCCGGGATCACGCAGATTCAATCGAAGAACCTGAGCGACATTTCGAAGACGCTGGGCGATTTCGCGAAGGCGAAGGGGATCGACGGGAAGATCCAGATTCGCCAGGACGCGGAATCGATCACGATCAGCCTGGCCGACAATCTTCTCTTCAGTTCGGCCAGCGCGGACTTGAAGCCGGGCAGCCAGGAAGTGTTGGCGGCTGTGGCCGAGGTGCTCAGCGGCCTGCCGAACCAGCTCCAGATCGAAGGGCACACGGATACCGTGCCCGTGAACAACATCGATTTCGCGACGAACTGGGAGCTTTCGGCGGCACGCGCGGCGACGGTCCTCCGGTTCCTCACCGAAGCGGGCGGGATCGGCCTGAAGCGCGTTCACGGCGCCTACTTCGCCGAGACTCGGCCACTGGCCGCGAACGACACGGCGGAGGGGCGGGCACTGAACCGCCGGGCGGACATCGTCATCCTCTACCCGACACAGGAAGAGCTGGAGCGCGCGCTGGCGCCAGTGGAGAAGAAGTAGCCATGTTGAAGAACAAAAAGGTCCTGATCGGCGGCGCGGTCTTCTTCGCGGCGGCGTTCTGGTTCTACATCAAACCGAATTACATGGATGCGAAGGTGCTGCCCGTGTACACGGAAGAGCAGATCGCGG
>JANMTH010000341.1:0-3321 GCA_031390305.1 Thermoflexaceae bacterium | reverse complement strand
ATCGCGGCTAACAGGGCCTGAAGCTGGGCGTCGGCGTGACCGCTCTCGTTCGAAAGGCAGGCGGCGGCGATCGTCGCGACGGCTGGCGCGTCGAGGTCGTCCACCTCCGCCACTGAGGCGTTGAAGCGCACCCGCAGCCGTTCGATCACGGACTTCACGATCGTCCGCTTCTCTTTGAGCGTGCGCGACGGCAGGGCCATGCGGATGCGGATGACGCCGACGGTCATAGCGCGTCCTCGATGATCGTCTCTTCGGCCGCGGGCAGGGGAGGGAGGCCCCCGGGCCCGCTGATCGCGAAATGCTCGAAGAACCGCATCGTCGTGCGGTAGAGCCTGGCGCGGCCCCCGGAATCCGCCTGGCCAGCCGCTTCGATGAGCCCTTTCCCTTCGAGCACCGCGACCACGCGGTCGCTGTTGACGCCCCGGACGGCCTCGATCTCGCCGCGCGAGCAGGGCTGGCGGTAGGCGATGATCGCGAGCACCTCCAGGGCGGCACGCGTCAGCCGCTGTCCCGGCGCCATCCCCAGCAGTTGAGTGACGTAGGGCGCGAACTCCGGCGCGGTCACGAGCTGATAGCGGTGGCCGTCCTCGGCGACCCTGAGGCCACGCGCTTCGTAATCGGCGGCCAGGCGCACGAGGGCCTTCTTCACGGCGCCATCGGAAACACCAACGGCCGCGGCCATGGCGCCCGCCGTCAGCGGCTCCTCGGCGACGAAGAGGAGCGCTTCCAGCACCCAGGGGAGTTCACCCGTCGAGGGTGGCTTTCGGGCGCTCGGATCAGTCACGGCCGTCCCGGCCCGCAGCCGGCCCATCGATGGCGCCCGGTGGGAAAAGCAGCCCCCGCGCGGGTGGCCGGGCGACGGGCGCGATCGATTCATCGTAGTCCACGCGGAGCGTCGGCCGCCGCACGGTGGCGCCGGGGGCGGCCGTTTCGAGGAAGGCGAGCGTTGTGTGGACGACGGCGCCGGCGATGTAGGAGGGGTGGCTCCCGGCGGCCGGAGTGATCGCGATGTCCGGGTCGATCGCCGTCTTCCAGAGCCGGATCCGGGCGCTTGCCGCCGCCACGTCCGGGAGCAGCTCAAGCTCCTCGCGAAGGCGGCGTTCGAGCGTCGCCGCCGAGACCTCGACGACCGTGCCGTCCTGTTGGTGGAGGCGGAGGATGCCCTTGCCGGGCCCGGGAACGGGCCGCAGGGCGAGAGCGAGCGTGAGCCCACCGAACAGCCCCACGAGCGCCATCACGAGGCTGAAGGCCCACTTGGCGCCCACCCCCGAGGTGATCGCGGAGGTCAGCCGGAACTCCCCGAGGTCGACGTCGAGCTGGCGCCCCTGGTCCCAGGCGAGGGCGGTGAGGCCGACCGCCATCGCGACCAGCAGCAGGCTGTAGGCGGCGAGCAGCGTTCGCTCGAGCGTCGTCATGATCCCTCCCCAACGGGCACAGCCCGGACGCGGCCGCCATCCACCTCGCGGAGGACGGCGGGCGTGATTCGATTATGCAGCGAAGACCCCGGCATCACGACCGGGATGTAGTTGTCCGTGTGACCGGACCAGGCCTCGGCGCCGCCTTCGTCGCGGCGGCTCTCCCAGAGCACGGGCCGGACGCTTCCGAGGTGGCGCTCGAAGAAGGCGGCCTGGAGCTCGCGGGCCAGGGCCATGAGGCGCGCCATCCGCTCCTTCAGGGCCTCGGGCGCGGGCCGGTCAGGCATCCGCGCCGCCGCTGTCCCCTCCCGCGGCGAATAGGGGAAGGCGTGGATCCGGGCGAAGCGGACCTCACGGCAGAGAGCGAGCGTCTCTTCGAACTCGGCGTCGCTTTCGCCTGGGAAGCCGGCGATGACGTCGGTCGTGATCGCCTCCCCGGGAACGGCCGCCACGATCCGATCGGCGGCCGCCAGAAACTCGGCCGCCGTGTACCTTCGCCGCATCGCCGACAGCACCCGCTCGCTGCCCGATTGGAGGGCGAGGTGGAAGTGGGGCATCAGCCGGGGGTCCTCCCAGAGGGCGAGCAGCTCGGGCCTGATGTCCTGGGGCTGGAGCGAGCTGAAGCGGATCCGGCTCACCTCGGTCGCCTCCAGCAGCCCGCTGATCAGGTGATGAGGCAGGAGCGGCTCGGCGAAATCGCGGCCCCAGGCGCCGAGCTGGGTTCCCGTTATGACGACTTCCCGCACTCCCCCGCTCGTCGCCCGCTCGACCTCGGCGGCGACCGCCGCGATCGAACGCGAATCCTCCCGCCCGCGCGTCTTCGGGACGATGCAGAAAGCGCAGACGTCGTTACAGCCCTCCTGGGCCTTGACGAAGGCGCGGGTATGGCTCCGGCGCGGGGCGGCGGCAGCCCCTGGGGGAAAGGAGACACGGCCCGCCAGGTAGCCGGTCAGGGCCTCCTTATCGACATCGCGCGTACCGCAAACGAAGTCCGCGCCAAGCTCCCTGACGAGCGTTTCGCCGGCGGTCCGGGGGAAGCAGCCGGTGACGGCGATCGCCGCCGCCGGCGCCATCCGGCGCACGGAACGGATCAGCCGGCGCGCTTTGCGATCGGCGATGTGGGTGACCGAGCAGGTGTTCAGGACGAACGCGTCGGCGTCGCAAAGCCGATCGACAACGTCGAATCCGGCGGCGCGCAGACCACGCCCGATCTCCTCGCCGTCGGCGAAGTTGAGTTTGCAGCCGAGCGTGACGATGGCGGCCAGCGGCCGGGCCGAAGGCTCTCTCATGCCCGGCATGGTAGAGCGGGCGGAGGATAAGGGTGAAGAAGGTTGCCCGTTTCCGGCCTGACCGGCCGTAGAATGGCCGCGTGACGGCAGACGCGGGCACAATCGAAGGCAGCGGCCTGATCCTCATCGACGGTGCCGGGCGTGTCCTCCTGCGGCGGCGGGACGATGACACGCCACCGGCGGGCTACGGCCGTTGGGCGATCCCGGGCGGCCATCGCGAGGGCGACGAAAGCCACCGCGAGACGGCCGTGCGCGAGTTCCGCGAGGAGACCGGCGTGGCACTCAACCGCCTGCGCTACTTCCAGGCGTTTACGGCGGGGGACGACAGCGCCTTCGAAGGCCGGACGATCCATCTCCATTTCGCCGACGACGCGGTGGATGAGACGCGAATCGAGGTGAACGAAGGCCGCGCCTTCCGCTTCTGGAGCGCGGAGGAGGCCCTCGCCCTGCCCATGAATCCGGGCACGCGCTTCATGCTCGAACGCTTCCTCGCCCACGACAAGTACCGGGGTAGCCTCCCGCTCAACGCCCCCTTCAGACGTGGTGCCGCCCTCGCCGTCCTCGACCGCTGGGGGCGCATCCTCCTCCAGTTACGGGACGCCGACCTTCCCCCGGAG
>JANMTH010000330.1:0-3012 GCA_031390305.1 Thermoflexaceae bacterium | reverse complement strand
GAAGCCCTCGCCGTGCTTCTCGATCTCCGGGTAGGCGCCTTCGAGTAGGTGGTCAAGGCGGAAGCGCTGCTGGCAGGTCTTGCAATCCACGAGGGGGTCGGTGAAGTTGGCGACGTGGCCGCTGGCCACCCAGACCTTCGGATTGGTGATCAGGGCGGCATCGAGGCCGACGACATCGTCGCGCTCTCGCACCATCGCCTGCCACCAGGCGTTGCGGATATTGCGTTTCAGCTCGACGCCGAGTGGGCCGTAGTCGTAGCTGTTGGCGAAGCCGCCATAGATTTCGGCGGAAGGGAAGATGAATCCCCGGCGCTTGCAGAGGGAAACGATGGTATCGAGGTCGGGAGCGGGCAAGGAGGTGCGTCCTTTATAGATGCTCCGGCGAGGCTGGCGGCGTGCCGGGCGAACCTCCACCGTAGCAAATCGCGGGCGAACAGGCTTCGAAGGCATTCTCGATGGTGTAGAGTACGCCTCGGCGATTTCGCCACGAATCCACCTGTGAGGAACGCGATGGCCGTCACCTATGTCGATCCCGCCGCCGAAGAGAGCCCGCCGGCTGAACCGTACGAGCTTTTCCTCGACCTCACACAGCGCCCGCTGACGCTGGGCCTGCTCGCGAACGGCTTTCCCGACGCGGCCAACTTCATGGACCAAGTCGAACTGGCCGTGGCCGAAGCGCTGCCGGGCGTGACGTTGAAGCGCTACCAGAAGCCGACGGTCGATCCGGTGACGCCGGAGATGCTCGCCGCGATCACGAGCGAGTGCGACGGCCTCCTCGCCGCCTGGGGACACTGAGGCGGCTGTACATCCGGCACCGTGCGTGACGGAGTATTCGCGGCCCGCGCCGGCATCCCAGCGGTCGCTATCCTGACGGAGGAGTTCGTGGTCCAGGGCGAATTCGTCGCCCGCGCCGTGGGCATGCCGGCCATCCCGCGCGTGATCATCGAGCACCCGGTATCGGGGACGGGGCGAGAGAACCTGACCCGCGTGGCCCGCGAAGTGACGCCCCGACTGTTGAAGGCGCTGGCGGAGGGGCGAGCGTGAAGTCGCGCCTGCACACGACGCGAGACGAGGCGACGGCGCTGGAAGAGCTCCATGAACGGGGATGGACCGACGGCCTCCCGGTCGTCATCCCCACGCCGGAGCGGGTGGAGGCGATGATCGCGGGAAGCGGCATTGATGCGGACATCGTCCTCGGGTCTGTTGGCCCGGGTTACGGCGAGGCGACGGTCGAGAAGGTGGCGGTGAACGCCGTCATGGCCGGCTGCCTGCCGGACCATTTCCCGGTCGTGGTCGCCGCCGTGCGGGCGGTCTGCGATGACCGGTTCGACCTCGGCGTGCTCCAAAGCACGACACACGCCCTCGGCCCGGTCGTCATCGTGAACGGGCCCGCGCGGGAGATCTGCGGGGAGATCGCCTCGGGATGGGGCGCGCTCGGGCCAGGCCACCGGGCCAACGCAAGCATCGGCCGGGCGCTGCGACTCGTGATGGGGAACGTCGGCGGGGCGCAGCCGGGCGTTTCCGACATGGCCGTCCTGGGGCAGGCGGGGAAGTTCAGCGCCTGCTTCGCCGAAGCGGAGGAATCGAGCCCGTGGGCGCCACTGCACGTCTCTCGAGGGTTCGGGCGCGAACAGAGCACGGTCACTGTTGTCGGCGTCGATGCGCCCCACTCCGTCATCGCGACGCCGGACGGCGACGACCCGGAGGGCGCGGAACGGGTGCTGCGAACGCTGGCGGCGTCGATCGCGAACGCCGGTTCGAACAACACCTACGGCGGCATCGGAACGACGCTGGTGGTGCTCAACCCGCTCCACGCCGGGATCCTGGCGCGGGCCGGGTACGCTCGGGAGGACGTGCAGCGGCGGCTTCACGAACTGGCGGTCACGCCAAAGCGCGCGCTCGCGGCGTACGCGCCGATGCGCCCGTATCGAGTGGAAGAGGGCGACGACCTCGTCTACGCCATCCGCACGCCGGAACAGGTCGTTGTCGCGGTGGCCGGCGGCGAGGGGATCTACTCTGCCGTGTTCAACTGCTGGGGCGGCGGCGAACACGGCGTCACGCCGGTGACCGTCGAGATCGAGGTCGGGCAGAGCTGCGAACTGCCGCTGGCGGCGCTGGCGTTGAGGCGGCGATGAGGCGATGAGCGTACGTTGACCGGCCGAGATGCGGGTAGCTACGGTAGGTAGAGCAGAGGTGTGACGTGCCACGCGTTGGAGTCGAGGAACTGAAGGACCGGACGACGCAGATCATGCGTGATGTTTCCGAGCATGCTGCGGAGTACGTGGTCACCGTGGATGGAAGTCCGGTGGCGGTGATCACTCCGTACCCAGCGGCAAGACACCAGCCACATCCCACCGACGAGGAGATAGACGCGTGGTACAAGCGGTTCGACGAGCTTTCAGCGCGGATTTCTGCGTTGTGGCCGCCGGGCCTGAGTGCGGCTGACGCGGTGGCCGAACAGCGGAGAGACCTCGGCCGTGTCGATCATTGACGCCAGTCTCTTGACGTCGGCGACCATCGTTGGGGATACCCACCATGTCCAGGCGCGAACGTGGATGGAATCAGCCCAACGAGAAGGGGAGGCCCTACACGCGCCAGCGATCTTGCTCTCGGAGTACGGCGGCGCGATTCGGCGGGTCACGGGAAACCGTTCGTTCGCCGCGGGGGCCGTGAACGGTCTCCTCACCCAGCCCGGCTTGAAGATCCACGACGCGACGGCGGACCTCTGTGCCCGCGCGGCCGAGATCGCGGTCCAGTTCGGTCTCAGGGGCTGTGACGCGATCTACGTGGCACTTGCCGAGCGCCTGGGCGAGCCGCTGGTGACCCTGGACAACGAGCAGCTCACGCGTGCCGCTCCACTCATCCAGGTAGTGCGGCCGGGCTGATTCAGGCGACCTTGCCAGCGGCTTCCACGGCCAGCCGGGCGGCGGCCCCAAGTTCCGGCGAACGGAGAGCGGGGATGTTGGCCTCTTCGAGCAGCTTCTCGCCCTCGGCGAGGTTCGTACCGACAAG